>CAZLHZ010000143.1:0-879 GCA_964559285.1 uncultured Actinomycetes bacterium
TCGTGACCGCGATCGTGGCGCTGGCCGTCTCCGCTGTATCCACCCTCGCCCCGGCGGCAGCGATGACCCCGACGGTGTCGGCGCCCACCGCCCCCGCCGCTCCCGCATCGGCCGCCCCCGCCCAGCACCCGCGGATGTCGCAGCTGGAATCCGCCCCGTGGGCCGCCGCGCTCTGGACAGCGCGGGTGCCGAAGGACCGCGCTGGCGCCGCGCGCCCGACCGCGACGACGATCGACACGGCCGATCGAGCGGCCGTCATCGCCGCCTACCGCACCGAGCTTGAGCCGCTGCTGCAACTGCGCACCGGGTGGACCGGATCGGTGGCGTCGTGCGATCCGGGCACGGTCTCCGCGCGCAATCAGCGGGCAGTCCAGCGAGCCGTGAGTTACGTGCGTGCTATGGCCGGCCTGCGTCCGGTGACCATGGACCCGGCACTGTCGGTGAAGTCCCAGGCAGCAGCCCTCATCATGACGGCGAACAGCACGCTCACCCACACCCCGGCGAAGTCGATGACGTGCTGGACGCAAGCCGGGTATGACGGAGCCAGCCACGGCAACCTCACCATGTCGTGGGGTTATGCCGAGCGTGATGCGCCCACGGGTGCTCGGGCTGTCGTCGCCTATATGACGGACTCCGGTGACAACAACACACCGGTGGGACATCGCCGATGGCTGCTGTATCCCGGCCTCAAGGTCATCGGCAACGGTGACACCCGCGACGGCAACTCGATCTACGTCCTGTCCAATCGCTGGCGCGAGGTCGCCCCGACGTGGGTGAGCTGGCCCACCGCAGGATTCTTCCCGCGCGAGTTGGAGCCGCAGGGGCGCTGGTCAGTGTCCTACCCGGGTGCCGATTTCAGCGCGGCCGAGGTCACCGGCG
>CAZLHZ010000143.1:889-5868 GCA_964559285.1 uncultured Actinomycetes bacterium
CGCTGCCGGTGACCGTCCTTCCGACACACACCGGCTACGGCGAGAACACGCTCGTGTGGGAGGTGGACCTGCCCTCGGCGTACCTCACATCAACGAAGGACATCACTGTGCGCGTGAAGGTGTCCGGCATTGAGATGCCGTCGGGTACGACGATGACGAGGTCCTGGCGGACCACCTTGGTGACCGCAGCCGGCTAGGACGGTGAGAGCGTCGAGCGCGTGACTGCGTCGGCGATCTCCGAGACAACGCTCGCCCAGATCCGCGGGGTGACATCGAACGGCTGGTAGCCGCCCGCTCCGCCGATGAGCACGGGGCAGTCCAGTGACGCCACGAGTTCACCGAGCATGCGTCCCGCGAGCGCGTACCCCGCCGTGGTCACCTCGAGATGGGTGAGCGGATCTGTCACGTGGGAGTCGGCCCCGATGGCCAGGAGCACGACATCCGGAGCGAAGAGCTGCACCTGCTCGATGCCTTCTGCGAGCGCGGCGAGCCACACCGGATCGTCGCTTCCCGCGGGGAGCGCGCGATTGTGAATATGGTGGGCTGCATCGGACTCCCGGCCGGTGCCGGGGAAGATCCCGAACTCGTGGACCGAGAAGGTGAGCACCGCAGGATTGTCACGGGTCATGCTCTCGACCCCGTCGCCGTGATGGCCATCGATATCGAGGTAGGCCACTCGCCGGCCTGCCTGGGTGAGCAGATGCGCGGCGAGCGCCATGTCGTTGAAGACACAGAACCCCGAACCCCGTTCCCGATGGGCATGGTGCTTGGCGCCCATGGGGTTGAATCCGATGCGGCACTGTCCGGCGAGGATCCGCTGCGTCAGCAGTTCGGTGCCGCCGCACATGAGGGCTGCCGTGTGACCGAGGTCGGGACGATCCACCCCCCAGCCGGACCACTCCCCGTTGCTGCCCGCCAAGGTGCCCGCCACATAGTCCACGTCGTGGATGAGGCCCAGCGTTTGTGCGGAGGTCGCCGACGGCTCATGGAGTCGCACCTGGATCCCCATGTGGGGGAGTTGCTCCACGAGCATCTCGACAGCGAGCTCGGCACGCACCGGGTTGGTCGGGTGGTTCTCCCCCAGCTTCCACGCGAGGAAGCCGGGGGAGTACGCGATGTCAACGGCTGTCATCGTCACCCGTTTCGCCACCGAATGAGCTGGTCCGTCGCCCGCGCATGCCCTTGGAGTAGGAGGACGTCATGCGCTTGCGGTTGTAGATGTCGTCTCGCTCATGCAGCAGACGCAGACTGTCGTCGAGCCAGGCGGACTCCTGCATGAGATCGGGTGACTGGAGCGGAGACGAGGCGATCATGTCGGAGGCGGCACCGAGGTGGTGTCGCGCCGCATCCGTATCACCGTGGAGCAGGGCCCGCTCGGCCTCCTTCTTGGAGATCTGCACCTGGAGCAGGAGTTCCTCCTGCACGACCTCGGCATCGCGCACCCGCCCGGCCGCGACGTCTCCGGGCACGACGTTGACCGCCAGGGGCAGGGTGATGACGTGCTCGATGAGCGCCGGCACTTCGACGTACCGAAGCGTGATCTCGCCGATCGTGGCGACACCGAGACCGGCGCGGGCGGGAACGTGAATGCGCAGGATGAGTCGACGCTGCTCGCCGCTGTAGAAGTCGCCGATATCGATCTGCATGGCATCGGGCAGGCTCACGAACGGCAGGTCATTGAGCAGGGTGATGGCATTGATCTCGGGACCCGCCGCGATGGTCAGGCTTGCGGCCTGGACCGTCTTGGAGAGCAGGCCCTCGATCTCACCCGCGAGTGCCACCCCTGCCGCATCGGCCTGCTCGGCGAAGGAGTGATTGCCCGCTCCGCCCTCAGCCAGTGCCGCGAGGATGGTCTCGTCGTAGCCCGTGCCGATACCGATGGTCGACGTCGTCACCTGCGAGGTGCGCGCCTGCTCGGCGACCCCGCGCAGCTGCACCGGATCGACGATGCCGGCGTTGGCCTGCCCGTCCGACAGCAGGATGAGCGTGGCGCCGGTGGTGGTCGCAGCGCGGCGCGCCTCCTGCAGCCCGCGAAGGTAGCCCGACGACAGGTCGGTGGAACCCCCGGGCATGATGCTGCGGATGATCCGCCGCACCTCGTCGCGCCCCAGGCGACCGAGCGGGCCGGTGGGCACGGCGACCTGGCTGGAGTCGTCGAAGACGACGAGGCCGAACTGGTCGTTGTCGGAGAGCCGGTCGACGAGTCCGAGCAGGGCGCCGCGGGCGGCCTCGAGACGAGCCCCCTGCATGGACCCGGAGCGGTCGAGGACGACGACGGCGGTGTGATCGACGCGCGGCCCCGTCTCGGTCAGCACCGGTGCAACGAGTTCGATCATGACGGTGACGGTGTCGTCCTGCTCCAGGGCGACAGCGTCGACATCGAGATGTGCGGTGACGTGCATGGGGCCTCCTCAGGCTGAGCGGGATGTGGTGAGTGCGGGATCGACCGCGGGGGTCGTGAGGGCGACGAGCAGCGGGTCGCTGTCGCCGGCCCGGCGCACATCGGCCTCGACGGCGATCAGCCAGTCGATGAAGTGCGCATTGCACAGGGCGACGGGGGACCGGCGCTCGCGCAGGAGGGTGATGGCCTCGCGGGCGGTGTGTCCCGCGAGGATGAGGACGAGGGCGGTCACGAGCCCCGACCGGTTGAGGCCGGCCTGGCAGCGGATGAGGACCCGCTGTCCCTCCCGCCACCGGGTGAGCGCCCACTCCGCCGCGAGCAGCACCCGGCCCATGTCGGTGTATCTCGGGTCACCATCGGCGAACCCGAATCGCAGCTCCTCGACGTTCCACCCCATGGGGCGGGCCCAGGCGAAGAGGGTCACCACGGCGGTGAACCCGCTGCTGTCGGAGACTGGATGCAGCGGTGCCGCACTGTCGATCCAGTCGTCGTCGGCGGTGCCGCCCATCCACAGGCCCGGGAGGATCTCAGAGGCCAGAGTGGCCCCGGGCTCATCGGCCCACGCCGGGGTGTAGAGGTCGTCGTGCGGGATGCCGCGGGTGCGGCTGGTCGACTCCGTCGACCGCATGGAACTCGTCGACTCTGTCGACCGAAAAGAAGCTGTCATCGCATCTCCTGTCGGGTCGGCGCACCGTCATCCGGTGCTCGTGGAAGCAAAGATCTGGAGAGTTATCCTGAGAATGCATATCTGACGAACGTTGCTGCGTGGATTTGTGTTTATTATGTGAACAGGTGTGCACTTAGTGAGCAGAGTAGACGAGCCCCCTGACAGTTGTCAACTCCATGGACGATCGCGTGCTACTGTCCACTCCATGGGCAAGTCCACGGGCAAGGGAGCCGCGGTCGTCGTCGACAGCCAGGGCCGGGAGCTCTCCCTCGGTGCCCTCCTCGAACTCCTCGTGTCGCGCTCCGACCTGCCGATCACCAAGATCGCCGAGGCTGCGGGGGTGTCCCGATCCTTCTTCTACCTCCTGCGTGACGACAAGCAGATCCCGTCCCTGGAGTCCCTCGTGAGCCTGCTCGCCGCCTGCGAGTCCGGTGAGGTGCGTCTTGCCGAGCTCGGCGAGCCGGGCGAGGTCGTCGTCACCACGGGCGGCGAGACCTACTACGTCCACCTGTCGAGCACCCGCTCGCGCTTCGCCTCCTCCACCCTGCGGTCGACGAAGCCGGCATCGTCGTGGAGCAGCGAGGAGGACATCTGGCCGCATCTGGCACCCCCGGACCTGCCGCGGTCGCCGGCGGCATCCGACTCCTGGGGGCTGGCCACGTGGTCTCCGGCGTACGCCGATCCCGCACCCCCCTCGCCCAGCGCCCCCACCTCAGACGGACGTCGACGTTTCACCCGGGCCCGGGAGGGCGGCCGGGACCGGCTGCTCGGGGACCTGCTCGAGGTCGCCGGTGGGCTCGATCAGGAGCGCCTTGACCTGCTCGTGGAGTACGCGCGGCTGCTGCGTCGATCCTGAGAGCGGATCGTCAATGTCAGGGGGCGGCGGGATACTGACATCGCCAACGAGACGAAAGCAGAGCCGATGACTCCCGATGCCCCATCAGATGTGACGGCCAGCCCGGTTGTCAGTCCCAGCATGAGTCCCAGCATGAGTCCCAGGGTGAGTCCCAGCGCAGTTCTCACCCGGCGCTATGTCGACGCCGTTGACTATGCCGCGATCCTGCACGCCACCCAGGTCCGCAAGGGCAGCACCATCCCCTACATGTCCCACCTGCTGGCGGTATCCGCCTACGTGCTGGAGTCCGGGGGTACGGAGACGGAGGCGATCGCCGGCCTGCTCCACGATGCCGCGGAGGATCAGGGCGGTCGGGTGCGCCTTGAGGACATCCGGGTCCGCTTCGGTGATGAGGTCGCGCACATCGTTGCGGGCTGCACCGACAGTTGGGCTGAGGATGCGACGGCCAAGCAGCCGTGGTGTCAGCGCAAGGCGGCCTACATCTCTCACCTCATGGATCCGACAACCTCGCGCAGCGTCCTGCTCGTGGCCGCCGGGGACAAGCTGCACAACGCGTCGACGCTGCTCGCGGATGCGCGTCAGTATGTGAACCCGGGTGCCTTCTGGAAGGGACGGTTCAGTTCCAATCCGGCTCAGGCCGCGTGGTACTACCAGTCCTGCCTTGCTGCGTTCATCGCCCGTGATCTGCCGCAGGTGCTGCTCACCAAGCTCACCCGAACGATCGGCGATCTCGTGGCACTCATCGACACGATCCCCACAGACGACCGCGGCGAGGTGTCCGGATGTCTCCGGAACCCCGCCGCGGCCTGTGCGGACTGCGGTGCGGCCTAGGCGCCGAGCCCCAGCCAGCTTGAGATGGGCGACTGCAGGAAGTAGATCAGGAAGAGCACGGCGATGATCCACATGAGCCAGCCGACCTTCTTGGCCTTGCCGGTGACGGTCATGAGGATCGCGTAGCTGATGAAGCCGGCGCCGATGCCGTTCGCGATCGAGTAGGTGAACGGCATGATGACGATCGTGAGGAAGGCCGGAATCCCGATCGTGTAGTCGGCAAA
>CAZLHZ010000144.1:0-5843 GCA_964559285.1 uncultured Actinomycetes bacterium
CCTTGCTCGGGCTGGAGCGCTTCACCTCGGCGATGACCGCGACTCCCGGCTGGCGCAGGGCCGCCACAGCATCGAGTGGAGGTGCCACGCGCTGGGCGCGCTCTTTGAGGTCCTCAAGCGGGGTGACGCTTCGGCGCTTGTCGAGGTCCTCGCGGACCCCGTCGAGGATGTCATCGAGGACGGTCACGGCTGGTGCGGCTCCCTTGTCATGCGGGACAACCCGCGCCGGTGCGGCCACCTGCCGCGGGCCCACTCTAATGCGCCTTCCTGAGTCCGCTCCTGTGGAGCACGTCGCCGCGGCCTGGTGCCCTAGCACGGGCCCCGTGCGCCGGCAAGGGTGTCGAGTGGGACAACCGGCTGTCACGACGAACCCTCGATCTCACCCGCGGCACCTAGCGTCACAGGCAATGACATCCCACACGCGCACCTCCCCCGCCGGAGTCGTCGTCACCCGGTTGCTTCCCCTGCTCACCCTGTCGGTCGTGCTGGTCGTCGCGCTCAGCGGATGCGGGCTCGCGAGCCTGCTTCCGGCCGATGCGACCCGCCGCTCGCCAAGTGCCACCGCAACCGACGGTGGCGGTGCCTCGTCGGCCAGTGCTCCCGGCATCCCGATGTGGCTCTCCGACTCCAGCACCGGTGCCGCGCTCGCCGACACCATGCCGCCCGGTCTGCTCGAGGGGGTTCACGCGACCATCCCCGGCGCACCGACGCCACCGGAGTTTCGCGACCGACTCCTCGCCCTCGATCCCGGACTCACCGACACAGCCTTCGCAGCCGAGGCCTATGACGCCGTGATTCTGCTGGCGCTCTCCGCCATCGCGGCGGAATCCGACGTCGGCACGGACATGGCACGACTCCTGCCCGAGCTCACCCACGGCAAGGAACGCTGCGATTCATACGCCGGCTGCCGGGATGTGCAGCGCCGATCCGGCACACCGGACTACATCGGCCTGTCCGGGCCGATGACGCTCACCCGACGCGGCGACCCCACCGTGGCCACGATCGGGGAGTACCTCTTCGGCGCTGACTCCCAGGTGCTTCCGGAAGGTCAGTTCGATCTCATCGCCCGACCCGAACCGATAGGCGACGAACTCCCAACGGGCCCGGCCCAGGCCAGCGCCGATGACGGGCGACTGACGATCGGCGCCCTCCTGCCGACAACGGGGCAGTTGTCGTTCGTCGGGTCGGCCGCCCTCGCGGGCGTGCGTCTGGCGGTGCAGGACGTGCAGGCATTCGGTGACCTGCCGGGGATCGGTCCGGTGCGCCTGGTCGTCGAGGACTCCGGCGATGGCACACCCGCGATGGAGCAGGCGGCCACCGCGCGCCTTCTCGCGGCCGATGTGGATGCGATCGTCGGCGCCGCAGCATCGACGACGACCCTGGCGGTCATGGGACCGATCACGTCGTCAGGTGTGGTGCTCATCAGTCCCATCAGCGCCGACAGTTCGCTGAGCACAGGCACCCGCTCCGGACTGTTCTTCCGCACGGCTCCGACCGATGCCCTGCAGGGGCGCTACCTCGGACTGGCAGCAGCAGCCTCGGGCCACTCGCGCATCGCCGTCATTGCCGTGGATGACTCGTATGGCCGCGCGCTGGCGGATGCCGTCATCGCGGCACTCGATGAGGCTGGGGCAGTCTCGCTGCGCATCGATCTGCCGCGATCGGAATCCTTGGCGGCACAGCGCGCTGATGCGGTGGCGACCCAGGTGGCCGACTTCCACCCGTCGGCCACGATCCTCATCGCCTACGACGAGATCGGCCCTATCGTCATGGCTCTCGATCGCGCGGGAGTCGGACCGCGCCCGGGCCGGGTCGTTATCACCAGCCCGAGCGCGGATGCCGGGAGGGCGAGCACCTCTGACTAGGTCCTCGGACAGATGTCATCTACCCCGCCGCGCCCTCAGCGACACCGCTGCGACAACCCCCGGCACCGGCTAGTGCTCGCGCAGATGTCACCTAACCCGCCGCATCCTGAGCGGCAGGGGTGCGACAACTGGCAGCATCGGCGTACCCTGCAGCAGTGACGGAGATTCTGGTGCGCTCGCGAGCTCGCCGGATGCTGGCACCCGCTCTCACCGCGGTCGGCGTCCTCGCGGCGACGCTCTACGTCCGCGCTGTCGACCCCAATGTTCCAGGGCACTACCCCGTCTGCCCGACGAAGTTGCTGTTCGGCATCGACTGCCCGGGCTGCGGCGGACTGCGCGCGACACACGCCCTCGCCAACGGTGACATCGCGGCCGCCGCCGATCACAACATCCTCGTGCTCGCGGCGATCCCCGTCGTGCTCGTTCTGTGGGTGCTGTGGGTACGCCGATCCTGGCGGGCTCCAGAGTCGGTCCGAGCAGCTGCACCCGTGTGGTGGAGTCGCGCCGCGATGCCGGCCCTGCTCATCCTGCTTCTCGCCTACACCGTCGTACGCAACCTCGTGCCCTATCTCGGTTCAGGCATCGGCTAGCTGATCTGTCCAAGCAGTGGGGTGCTGGCAGCTACCACGTCGCCTTGCTGAAGCCTCCATTGGTACCGGCGTACACGGTGCTCCCCACTGCAAACACCCCGTACACAAGGTCGTCAGCCAGTCCGTTGCTCGTCGACTTGTTCGTGAATGACTTCCCGCCATTCGTGGAAACGCCCATGCCACCCACGGTGGCGGCATACACCCTGTTCCCTGCTGCAAAGACACCGAGAACAAAGTCATCGCTGAGGCCGTTGCTCGTCGTTCTGTTCTTGAACGACTTCCCACCATCGGTGGAGATACTCAATCCCCCTCTGGTGGCCGCGTACACCGTGGTGCCTGTCGCGAACACGCCTTGCACTGCGTTGCCACCCAGACCGTCACGGGTTGTCCTGTTCCTGAACGACTTCCCACCGTTGGTGGAGATGCTCAATCCATCTTGGGTTGCTGCGTAAACCGTCGACCCCACCGCGAAGACCCCATACACGTTGTCGCTGCCCAGACCGTTGCTGGTGGTCTTGGTCGTGAATGACTTTCCACCGTCGGTGGAGATACTCAAGCCCCCGCCCTGGGTCGCTGCGTAGACCGTGGTCTCATCCGCGAAGACCCCTTGCACGTACGAAACACCAAGACCGTCGCTGGTTGTCCTGTTCTTGAACGACTGCCCGCCATTGGTGGAGATACCCAACCCGGAGTCCGTGGCTGCGTAGACCGTGCGCCCCACCGCCGCTACCCCCAGCACGAAGGAGCTACCGAGTCCATCTCTGCTCGTTCTGTTCCTGAACGTCGCTCCGCCATCGGTGGAGATGCCCAGTCCCCCACCGGTAGCGGCGTAGACCGTGCGCCCTACGGCCGCTACGCCCAACACGTTGTTGCTACCGAGACCATCGCTGGTCGTCTTGGTCTTGAACGTCTTGCCACCATCAGTCGAGATACTCAATCCTCCCGATATGGCGGCGTAGACCGTGCTCCCTGCAGCAACCACCCGATTGACGATGTTGCCCGCCAGACCGTTGCTAGTCGTCCTGTTCCTGAAGGAATTCCCACCATTCGTGGAGATGCTCAGCCCCCCGTCGGTGGCGGCGTACACCGTGCTTCCTGCCACGAAGGCACCCAGCACGGTGGCGCTACCCAGACCGTTGCTGATCGTCCGGTTCTCGAACGACGTCCCACCATTTCGCGAGATGCTCAAGCCCCTGTCAGTGGCGGCATACACCGTGCCCGCTTCTGCAAAGACTCCGGACACACTGTCGCTACCCAATCCGCTGGTGGTGGTCTTGTTCGTGAACGACTCCCCGCCGTCCGTCGAGATGCTCAGCCCCCCATAGGTGGCGGCATACACCGTGGTTCCCACCGCATGAACATCAAAGACGTAGTTAGAGCCCAGACCGTCACTGGTCGTCATGTTCGTGAACGACTCCCCACCATCGGTTGAGATGCTCAACCCCGCCCCTAGCGTGGCTACGTACACCCTGGTCCCCACGACGAAGACATCCTTGGTGTCATCTTGCGCCAGGCCGTCACTGGTCGTCCGGTTCGAGAAGGATCTCCCGCCATTTGCGGAGATGCTCAACCCCCCATCGGTGGCGGCGTACACTGTCTTCCCCACCGCAAACACCCCAAGCACCATGTTGCTGCCCAGTCCGTCCGCAGTGGTGCCGCGTGTGTGCGTGACCCAGCCGTCGGAGGACGACAAGAGGCCGATATCGGTGGCGGCATAGACCGTGCTCCCCACGAGCGCCACATCAAACACAGCCGGGTCGCCGAACCGGGAGGTGAAAGGACTCAGGCGATCACCGCTCGCTGATACCGGAGTGGTGGCAACCACCACCGGCACCGCAGCCAGCATGATCGCCGCCAGCATGGATGTGGGCTTGACGACGTTCATGGCAACCTCCTGCGGGAATGGCTGAGTTCGGGATGATAGCCACCGACGCTCCGTCGAAGGCAAGGTCACCGGCATTGTGCTGCCATCACACCTCGTGGCGCTCACGCCGGTCGCCGCGCGAGAATTTGGGCCACTGTCTCCCGGGAAGCCGGGTGACCACTGAATCGGCAGCAAGAATCCCATTGTCAAGAATCTCACGCTCGTTTGTGGTTCGATCGGAATGCCCAGCATGGGGATCGGCGTCGGGCCGGTCACGTTGCACGAACCGACAGGCGAGGAGCCCGAATGAAGATGCCGCTCGCAAGCGCTACTTTCTGCGCGCTCGCGATACTGTCGTCCGGCATACTCAGTTCACACGCGCAGGCTCAGCCGCAACCCCTCCAGAGCCGAGCCAGCACCGACTTCTACGCCGTTCAGGCCAGCGCAAACTCCTCGTATGTTTCGTACGAGCCAACGTTTGCAGCGGGCAAGCCTGACGCTCAAGAGTGCAAGGACGTCTAACAGCAGTCATGGACGCCTTCGGCTCTGAATCAGGACATCTCAGTCCTGCAACTCGACTATGGTCACGTCATCCGCGCCAGGAGTATCGCCGTCTACACAAGCTGGGGAGAGGAGCCGTTCTCAATCCAAGGGCGAATTGGGCCGGGGATGCCGTGGACGACCATTGCCACACTTGATGGCGTCGCTGCGCACTACGAGGGGCCACCGCAGGACTCGTACCCGTGCAATGTGTGGGCAGTCCCACTCCCGGCCAACACTCGATTGGGGCAACTGAGGGTGGTCATTCCCGACATGACATCTTGGTTCGAAATCGATGCTGTCAAGATTGTCGGAACCAGCCTCAGATCGACGGATCCATTGAGTCCGGGATTCCCAGGCATCCATGCTGCTCTGCGCTCCCCTAAAGCGATTGCCCTGACGTGGGAGGCTCCCTTGATGGATGTGTTCGCTTCACAGCATCAGGCACGGTGGAAGGCCTGGATCGTGAAGTACGCCGACGGGCCCAACGCCGGAAACACAGCTTGCCGGACCTCGCCGAAGGTCTTCACCTGTCGAGTCCATCGCCTCACCAAAGGCCAGACGTACAGATTTACGGTATCGCGCATCACCTCACGAGGTGAGGTCATCACGAGTGCACCGAGCCACAGCGTGAGAATCCCAAAGAAAAAGGCATAGCGCCTCCCATTGCGTTGATCCCTCAACAAGGGGTCACATCGACAGCTATCCGGTCCGCCACTGGTGATCACGTGACGAGTCCTTCGATCAGGCCCGGACCAGGTGAGGTCATCAGCCCCCGAGGGGCAGGCGCACGGTGAACCGTGCACCTCCCTCGGGTGCCGCGCCGGCTTCGACCTGCCCACCGAGGGCGGCGGTGAGGCGGCCGACAAGGGCGAGACCCAGACCGGTGCCCACTTGACGGATACCGCGATAGCGCTCGTGAAGGACCCCGGGTTCGAAGGCGACTGCCGCGTCGTCGGCCGTGAGTCCCGGGCCGCCGTCACG
>CAZLHZ010000145.1:0-5717 GCA_964559285.1 uncultured Actinomycetes bacterium
GAAGGCGAAGCCCACCACGGTGCGCGAGGGCATCGGGGTGTCCGAGTTCGACGATGCGGGGCGCTGGATCGAGGTTGGCCTCGCGACGTCTGTCGGACCGATCACCGCGGTCTCGGCGTACATCCACACCGGAGAAGCAGGCACGCCGAAGCAGGACGAGAAGATGCGATTTCTCGATGCCGTGGAGGCGCGGCTGGAGGCGCTGCGTCGGGCTCGCACCCGACAGGCCGTCGTCACCGGTGACTTCAATGTCGCGCACCGCGAGGTCGACATCAAGAACTGGCGCGCCAACCGTGACAAGGCCGGCTTCCTGCCCGAAGAGCGTGCCTACCTCGATCGCTGGTTCGCACCAACTCGCTGGGTCGATCTCGGTCGCACCCTCGGGGGTCCCGGCCCGGGTCCTTACACGTGGTGGTCATGGCGCGGCCGCGGCTTCGACACCGATGGTGGCTGGCGCATCGACTACCAGATCGCGACGCCGAAGCTGGCGGAGCGCGCGGTCTCAGCCGAGGTGGGCAAGGCAGCGGCGTACGCCGAACGCTGGAGCGATCACGCTCCGCTGACGGTGACGTTCGCGTGAGAACTCCTGAGCCGGACAGCCGCGTATCCTGACCCGATGAATGGCCTGCTCGGGGATGCCCTCGTCGTCCTGGCGTTCATTCTCCTGGGCTCCCTCTTTGTCACTGCGGAGATCGCGCTGCTCTCGCTGCGCGAGAGCCAGACGGCCCGCCTCGCAGATCGCGGTCGCCGGGGGCGGATTCTCGCCTCGCTCCAGCGGGACCCGAATCGGTTCCTCGCGGCAGTACAGGTCGGCGTGACGCTGACGGGGATCGTGTCGGCCGGCTTCGGTGCCTCCCGCATCGTTCCCAGGACGGTCCCGCTCCTGGAGTCATGGGGGATGTCCCAGACCGTGGCGGAGACGGTGTCCTTCGTCGTGGTCACCCTGGTCATCGCCTACGTCTCGCTCGTGCTCGGCGAACTTGTCCCGAAACGTCTCGCACTGCAGCGGGCCGAGGCCATCTCCATGGTGGCGGCGGGTCCTGTGGAGGCGCTGGCACGGATCACCCGGCCGTTCATCTGGCTGCTGTCGAAGTCGACGAATGCCGTTGTTCGACTCCTCGGTGGTGATCCCCATGCGGGACGCGAGCAGATGACCGAAGAGGAACTGCGCGGACTGCTCGCGACGCACGCGGAGATCGGGGCGGAGGAGCGTCGCGTCATCGACGATGTCTTCGATGCGGGTGACCGCGAGCTGCGCGAGGTCATGGTGCCGCGCACCGAGGTCACGTTCCTCGATGTCAGTCTCACCATGCGGCAGGCTGTGGAGCGCATGGGAATTGATGCGCACTCGCGCTACCCGGTGATTCAGGGATCAGTTGACGATGTTGTCGGCTATCTCCATGTGCGCGATGTGCTCCTGCACAGCGGTTCCGAGTTGATGACGATCTCGGCCTTGGTGCGTCCGGTGCTGCGGTGTCCAGGCACGCGCACGGTGCTCTCGGTGCTGGCCGAGATGCGCCGCTCCAGCCAGCACATGGCGATTGTCGTCGACGAGTACGGCGGTACTGCGGGCATTGTCACCATGCAGGACCTGGTCGAGGAGCTTGTCGGAGGACTGCACATCGAGCCGTGGATCGGTGACGTCAACGGTCCACGGGATATGGAGTTGGACGGACTGCTCAACATCGAGGACTTCGCCGATGCCACCGGGGTCGAGCTTCCCGAGGGGCCGTACGAGACCGTCGCCGGATTCGTCGTCGCGACCCTCGGCCGACTCCCGCGGGTGGGTGATGTCGTCGAGGTGGAGCGCTGCCGGCTCGAGGTGGTGAGCCTCGATGGACGGCGGGTATCACGGCTGCGGGTGATCGTGGCTGCGGTCGATTTGCCAGAATGACCGCTGTGTCCCAGCCTCGCGTCCTCTCCGGCATCCAGCCCACCGCCGACTCGTTCCAGATCGGCAACTACCTCGGCGCTATCCGCCGCTGGGTGGACCTGCAGGAGACGCATGACGCGTACTACTGCGTGGTCGACCAGCATGCGATCACGGTGGAGCAGGACCCGGCCGAACTCCATCGGCGGACCCTCGTCTCCTTCGCCCAACTCCTGGCCGCCGGTCTGGACCCGCAGCGCTCCACCGTGTTCGTGCAGAGCCACGT
This sequence comes from uncultured Actinomycetes bacterium, assembly GCA_964559285.1. GTDB lineage: Bacteria > Actinomycetota > Actinomycetes > S36-B12 > S36-B12 > CAZLHZ01. The sequence continues at coordinate 2,157 of CAZLHZ010000145.1, forward strand.
CCCCGAGCACACCCAGTTGGCGTGGGTGCTCGAGTGCATCACGGGATTCGGCGAGGCCGGTCGAATGACCCAGTTCAAGGACAAGTCCACCCGCCACGGATCTGATCGGGCAACAGTGGGCCTGTTCACCTATCCGGTCCTGCAGGCGGCCGACATCCTCATCTATCAGGCGAATGGTGTCCCGGTCGGAGAGGACCAGCGCCAGCACCTCGAGCTCACCCGGGATCTGGCCGGACGCTTCAATGCCCGCTACGGCCCGACGTTCGCCGTACCCGAACCGCTCATCGTCGCGGACACTGCGAAGATCCTCGATCTGCACGACCCCACGTCGAAGATGAGCAAGTCCGCCCCGACCGGCTGCGTCTTCCTGCTTGATGACCCAGCGGTCACCGCGAAGAAGATCAAGTCGGCTGTCACCGACTCCGGTCGCGAGATCATGTTCGACATGGAGAACAAGCCCGGAGTCTCCAACCTGCTGTCGATCCAGCGCGCCCTCACCGGCACGTCGATGGAGGAGCTGGTGCGCGGATATGAGGGGCGCGGATACGGCGACCTGAAGAAGGACACCGCGGAGATCGTCGTGCAGTTCGTGACGCCGTTCCGTGATGCGGTCACGGCGCTGCTGGCCGATCCGGCCGAGCTCCAGCGGCTCATGGCGCTGGGAGCGGGCAAGGCGCGTGCGGTGGCCAGCGCCACCGTGGCCGATGTCTACGACAGGGTCGGGTTCGTTCGGCTCGAGTCCTGAGGCGGCCTGAGTCCAGACTCGACTCGGAACCCGAGTCGAGGTGGGGCGGTTCAGCGGCCGATGACCGACGACACCGCCGCCTGGTCAGTCGGTTCGGCGCACGTGCCGTCGCGAGGCCATCCGTCGCCGCACGCGCAGCCGCAGGAGGGCAGCGATGAGCAGCAGGACGCCCACGCTGATCCCGGTGACCGACAGCGCCACCGTCGCGACCGCCGTCCCCTCGATCGGCGCCTCCGGCGGCGCCGGCCCCGCCGCCACCGGTCCCGTCGGTGAGGCGGATCGGCTCGACGTCCCCTCGGCCAACGGATCGACGAGGACTCCCACCGGGGACAGATCGTCGGCGTGGGCGAATCCCCAGTCGAGCAGATCGGAGGCCGCCGTCTCGGTCGACTCGGTGATGCCGAGGAAGGTGGCGATGAGGGTGCGCCCGTTGCGGGTCGCGGCACCGACGAATGTCCGCCCGGCCTCCGTCGTATAGCCGGTCTTGACCCCGATCGCGCCCTCGAAGCCGTTCGACAGGAGCCGGTTCTGCGTGTAGATCGTCATCGAGGTGCGCTCCTGACCGGCGGGCGGGTTCGCCCCCGGGAAGCTGGCACGCAGGGTCCGCGCGTACGCCGCGAACTGGGGGTTGCGCAGTCCGGCTCGGGCGATGAGGGCCAGGTCATAGACCGAGGTGGTCTGGCCGGGGGCATCGAGGCCGCTCGGCGTCTTGGCCTCCGTGTCCATCGCCTGCAGCGAGTCCGCCATCGCATTCATCTCGCGCAGAGTCTTGTCCCAGCCGCCGTTGGCGTTCGCCAGGGCCGAAGCCGCGTCATTGGCACTCGGCAGGAAGAGCGCGAGGAAGAGGTCGTGCACGGTGTAGTCGGATCCCTCGACCAGGCCAACCCGGCTGCCCTCGGCGTTGACGTCCTGCCGCGTGGCGGTGTAGACGGCGTCGGGCTCCAACCGGGGGAGGAGGGTGAGCGCGGTGAGCGTCTTGAGCGGGCTCGCGGGGCGACGCTGGAGGTGGGGGGCCTTGGTAGCGAGGACCTCGCCGGTGCCGGCATCGGCGAGAAGCCAGGCTGCGGCCGCGATGTCCGGCGGGTCCACCGCCAGGGATCCGGAGTCGAGAACGACGTCCTCACCGGTGAGTCGCGGTCCGCCGATGGGGCCGTCCGCGGCCGCCGCCGGCGAGACGGCCGCGGGGATGGTCGCCAGTCCGGTCGCGAGGAGGGCGGCGGCCAATGCGGCGGTCACGGCGCGCAGGGCCGACCAGGGCCGTGGATGAGGACGGGTCATGGTGTGGCGAGACTAACCCGCCGCGGGCGCCGACGCGGGATCAGCATGTGATGCACCTCCCAGACGAGTCGGGATCCGGGCCTGTCGGACACGGCTACAGTTGCCCGCATCAGTCCGCTTCAGTCCTGTGCACCTGTCCGGGGCGAAGCACCAGCATGAGGAGGTAGGCCTCGTCGTGAGCGCACCCACCGTGCCCGGCCCGTCATCGAGCGCCACCGAGGAGCGTCGCGCGAACATCGCCGCGCGCACCTTGCGCACCGATCGGTGGTGGATCCAGCCGCTCATCATCGTCATCGGCCTGCTGGCCTTCATCGCCTACTCCACTTGGCGCGCCTTTGAGAACGCCTACTACTACGCGGCGCCGCTGATCTCGCCGTTCTACTCGCCCTGCCTGGCGACGAACTGCGTTCCGGGCTCGGCCGAGTTCACCCCGATCGGCTCCTGGTGGATGCTCTCCCCAGCCCTGCTCATCCTCATCTTCCCGCTCGGCTTCCGGCTTACCTGCTACTACTACCGGAAGTCCTACTACCGGTCTTTCTGGATGTCTCCGCCAGCGTGCGCCGTGGGCGAGCCGCACAAGCGCTACACCGGCGAGACCAGGGCTCCGCTGATCCTGCAGAACAGCCACCGGTGGTTCTTTCTCTTTGGCGTGATCTTCAACATCATCCTCACCTACGACGCGATCATCGCCTTCCGCAATGCGGATGGGCAGTGGGGCCATATGAGTGTGGGCACGGTCGTGCTCCTCGCCAACGCGACCTTCCTGTGGCTCTATTCGCTCTCCTGCCACACCTGCCGACATGTCATCGGCGGCCGCCTGAAGAGCTTCTCCCAGCACCCGGTGCGCTACAAGGCGTGGAGCACGGTCTCCAAGCTCAACGCGAAGCATCCCGTCTTCGCCTGGATCTCACTGGTGTTCGTGGCGCTCACGGATCTGTATGTCCGCGAGGTCGCCGCTGGCACGATCCCCAACCTCTACCTCTTCTAGTTCGACCCAGGTCTCGGAAGGTCCACCCATGACAGACATCGAGCGCCACTCCTACGACGTCGTCGTCGTCGGTGCCGGCGGTGCCGGCTTGCGCGCAGCGATCGAGGCTCGCCAGCAGGGACTGCGCGTCGCCATCATCTCCAAGTCGCTCTTCGGCAAGGCCCACACCGTCATGGCCGCATCGCAGCCGCCATGGGCAACGTCAACAGCAACGACGACTGGCAGGTCCACTTCCGCGACACGATGCGTGGCGGCAAGTTCCTCAACCACTACCGGATGGCGGAGCTTCATGCCAAGGAGGCGCCGGAGCGGGTGTGGGAGCTGGAGGCCTGGGGTGCACTCTTCGACCGCACCAAGGACGGCAAGATCAGTCAGCGCAACTTCGGCGGTCACGAGTACCCCCGCCTCGCGCACGTCGCGGTCGAAACCGCCGTCGAGCAGGTGGCCGCGACGGATGAAGTCGAGCCACACGCTCTGACCGAGGGTGAGCAGCTGATGGGCGCGTGCGGACATGGCGGGGCCTCCGGGCGGTTCGGATCCAAGGATGCGC
>CAZLHZ010000146.1:0-440 GCA_964559285.1 uncultured Actinomycetes bacterium
TACATTTTCAGGATACTTATCTTTTATTTCGCAAAGTTTTTTTGAATATTTTCCTGAACCTATAAATTTAAATCGAACATTTCTGTTCATTTCGCTTTTTAAAGTATTACGTACTATGCTCAATAATGCACTAAAGTTTTTATCATCATCAAATCGTCCAATATAACCAAAGTCATATTTCTTTAAATTTCCAGTATATTTAAACAAGTCAATTTGTAAATAATTATTCAAAAATCTATATTTATGTCGTTGGCCTTTACCTAATACATATTTCGTATATAAAACTTCATTAACAAAAACACACCTGAAAGAAAATTGAATAGCAATTTTATCAAGATTGGATTTAATAAAACCTCTTCCCCTAAGATCATGATGTATAAAGAGATATATATTTTTTTTTAGCAGCTTTAATAAAACTACTGGTAATGGGGTGTGACAGA
>CAZLHZ010000146.1:450-2097 GCA_964559285.1 uncultured Actinomycetes bacterium
GTTTGAATACTACATACAAAAATAACTTAAAATACAAATAAGGTGATTTATAAGAAAATAGCTGGAACGAGGATTTAAGATTCAAAAACAAATCAATTTCTCTAGCAATTTTTTCAGCGCCCGCAATTCTCTTATCATTACCAACTATTGAAAAGTAAGTCACTATAAATTTATTTTATCAGCACAATCGTAACCAGAAATAATACTATCCTCCATAGAAATGTAATCCCATAGACCATACCGACCAAATACATAAATACCAATAGACTGTAAGTAGCTTATTAATTTATCACGACTTTCGGTCATTCCATTAAGAAATCTAACATAACCATATTCCATGAAAGAGTTGTGAAATCGATTTGGGAGACCGGATATTAAACCATAATTTTTAGCATCAGAAACAACTCTAGTAAAAAGCTCTAACATATTTACGCTTCTAGCACTAGTTGCATCTGCACCAACCTCAAAATATAGATTAACAGAACTGCAGGAATTATTTTGCTCTGAAAAATTTGAATAATTCCCAGATCGATGAAAGACTAAATTCTTGTCCGCATAATAAATCCAATGAGAATGTAAAATATCTTCACAAACATTACTAATGTTGAACTCTAAATTAAAAGCAAACGTTGAACTAATCGCCGCCTTTGATATAAAATCTTGCCGCAAGTAATTAAATTCCTCTGAATCAAGATTTAGTATCTTACACAGAACAATCAAAGGTAGTGATGAGGCTAATTTTTTAAATTTAAAAACACTTCCATCATTAGTCTTTACTAAGAAATTAGAATTATATAAATCAATAGAAATAATTTCATTCATCTTATAGTTGGAATTTTCAACAATATTTGAACTTAGTGAATTAACTAATTTCTGTATGCCTCCAGTTTTGGGATACCAGAATTTAGAATTGTATGAATCAGATATTTCATTACTTGAAATAATTTTTTTTTCATCAGGTTTAGGGAAAAATCTATTAATGCCATCAGTGCTTAAATTATCCAACTTAACCCCGTAAAGTTTCTCATTATATGGTATAAGAAATCTTGTAGCTATCTCACTTCCAAAATGTGATATAAAATACTCATCCAAACTACTAATCTCACTTTTCTGGGGTCTTTCTATGTATGAATCAATGTACCTTTTAGATATATTTTCAGGTAGGGAATGTAAATTATATTGAAATGGAGCATCGATAAAAACACCATCTTGAAAGCACTTTGTAACCCTGTCAACTTGATGCCAGTCACTGTCAATAACACCTTCTAGTAAATCTGCAGGGCTGGTACTCCGATTCAAATGCAACAAATGTCCTGTATAATCAAAAACAATATCATCAATGTAAACACTTCTTGAAAGTCCACCTAAGGATTTATTTTTATCAAAAAGTAAAAAAGACTTTTTAAGCCTTTTGGCACATGCTAATGATGAAATACCACCACCTAAGACACCTATTTCAAAAAATGATTCCATAAATTTTTTTTATAGATTATAAAAAAAACGAGAAATAAAGCGCAGTACAAAAGTATATAAGACATTTTAATGCTTAAATACGCAAGGATAAGAAGATTAAAAAAAAGCTGAAAAGAAGCAAGAGTAAGACCTACATAATCTCTATCAAAGCCTAAAGCTCTAAGTCGGTGAGAA
>CAZLHZ010000146.1:2107-3617 GCA_964559285.1 uncultured Actinomycetes bacterium
TAAAGGGTTTAAACCAGTGGATACTCGAAATAAAACGACTTGAATAAAATCAATCAATGGCACACCAAAAAAAAGAAAAGAACATAAAATGGCACTAAAAAGGCCTTGTGTCTTATAAAAAAACAAAGGAAATGTAACTACAGAAATAAAGTACCCAATTACTAAACTTCCACCATCACCTAAAAATATTCTAGCGGGAGCTCTATTAAGAAATATGAAAACAATTAATACGCTTAACAAAAAAGATAGATGCCAAGTAAAATTTATCTTATCACTATAAATAAGAATTAAGAGACCTATGTTTAATAAGAAATAAATGGAGAGCGCACCGTTGACATTATCATAAAAATTATATGCATTAATAAGGCCAGTTATTACTATTAAAAGCACTAAATAAACAAATAAACGAATTATAAATTCTTCAAAATGTATATTCAAAAATGTATTATAAAAAAGAAATAGTGATAATATAGATATAAAAAACTGGAAACTCAAACGCACCCATATTGGAATATTAAACTTATCATCGAGGGTGCCTATAAATAAATAGAAAAACAAAATTGCAATAAATGAGTATAGTAAACTGTAATCATTAATAATAAAATAATTCCTTACATATAAGGAAATTACAATAAGTGAAATAAACACTCCAACCCCCCCCAAATACGGCGTTTCAAAAGAATGATCTTTTAATCCATTTGCAGGCTTATCAGTAATGTTAAATTTTATTGCTAAATAAATCAGTGCCCGATACAACAAATAGGAAATAATAAATGAGATCAGAAAGAAAAAAATAAAAGATAAATATTTCATTTATTATAATATTTTACAACCCAGTTACAAAAAGAGTCTAATCCTGTATCTAAATTTGTTGTTATTGTGTCTCCAACTAATTTTGAAATTTTATCTGTTTTAGCTGAAGTTGAAATAACATCGCCTTTCTGAAGTGGCATAAATCGAATCTTTACATCTCTTTTTAACTTTTGGCCCAAAATATTCACAAAATCTAACACTTTTGTTGGCCGAGATCCCCCGATATTAAAAAGTTCATTAAGTGCATTTGGATTAATGTACTTATGTTTCTTATAAAACTGATACAATTTATAAACAGAATTAACAACATCATCTATAAAAGTAAAGTCACGAATAAGATTTCCATCATTATATACATCGATCTCCTCATTCATAAGAATTTTTCTAGAAAATATCATTGGAGCCATATCTGGACGACCCCATGGACCATAAACTGTAAAAAAGCGAAATCCAACCATATTTAAACCAAATAAACCCGAATAAGCTGTTGCCATGAGCTCGTTGGTTCTCTTGGTTACGGCATAAAACGAAACTGGACTATCAACTCTATCATTTTCTTCAAATGGAGTTTTGAAGTTTTTTCCATAAACACTAGAGCTACTAGCATAAAACAAGTGAGAGACTCCATACTTAACACATGCTTCAATTATGGTCAAAAAGCCAGTTATGTTAGAGTCAATATACTCTCTTGGATTTT
>CAZLHZ010000146.1:3667-4663 GCA_964559285.1 uncultured Actinomycetes bacterium
CTATACCTCACTCCAGCTTGAGCAGCTAAATTAAAGACAGCATCAATTTCGTTGCTCTCAAATACTTTGTTAATGTCAGCCGTTGAAATTATGTTAAACTGGTAGAAACTAAACTTATTTTCATCACTTGAATATGATTGAAGATTTTTTAATCTTGTTAATTTTAAATTAACGTCGTAATAAGAATTCAAAGAATCTATACCAATAACGGAATAGCCTTCCATTAAGAACTTTTGAGCAAGATGATAGCCTATAAAGCCAGCAACACCTGTAATTAAAACTTTATTATCTTTCATTTAGGATACTTATAATAGATTTCATTTAAAATAACTTACAACACTCTCAGTATTAAACTACGTAATGTTTAATGCTGAGAGTAAGCTTTAGTCAGAATAAAGATGTGCGTTATTAAATATTACCACTTATTGAATCTAGGATCGAAGATAAAAGCTTGCTATCCCTTTCAATATTTATTGATAATGCAGAAGGAAATGGATTTGTTAGAGAATAATCATTAACAATCACCCTTCGAGTGTGTGGAAGGGCCATGATGTATCGATCTGGATAAACATTATGCTGTGCAAGCTCATTCTTAATATAGCCAATTTCTGAATCTGGTCTACATGATGTAATTATTAAATAAAGCAACCCAGCTTCTTGCAGCTTTGAAATCGTTGACAAATTTTCCTCAATCGGCGCAGTCTTCCACCCACACTTTCCAAACTTACTCCCATTCTTAAAAAGTACTCCGTCGACATCACAAAATAATGTTGTAAACGATCGAGTATAATGACGAAATTCTCGGATAGTTCCCCAGTCAACGTAATTAGAAGCCATAACTAATCGGAAGTTTTCCTTCCCCATAATCATTCTATAAATAACATGCGAAATGTATACTTCCTCGGTATTTCTTATTGAATTAAAATTTTCTAAAAAGGCCCCTACATCATTAAAACCGTAACCGCCACAGCAAAAATAATTACTAATTACCTGCTT
>CAZLHZ010000146.1:4673-5716 GCA_964559285.1 uncultured Actinomycetes bacterium
TGCTTTTCGACAATATTGTAGATATTTCCTAGTGAATCAGCATTAACATAGCTCTTATTTTTTGCATCTATTAGGCCAACTGAATTTAAATCTACAACAGCAATTTCATTTCCTCCGCCCCATTTAAATTCAAACATGTTATCGCAATCTTTAATAAAAAAAGATCCTTTTATGTTACTACGATCTAGTGCTGTAGCAACTGTTTCAGATTGTGAAGCAGTTGGCTTATCTAATACGCACAAATCAATATTAGGATGCCCAAATTGAGCTATAATTTTTTCAAGAGACTCATCAGAGAGGTAAAGATCAAGATGTTCTTTTAAGCAAACTATTATCACCCGATCATACTCTAGTAAGTTAAATTTCTCAATTGATTTTTCAATCATTAACTTACCATCGGGCATAGTAAGTAACCATTTTGGCCTCATTCCTGGGAACCGAGAGGAACGCCCAGCAACGGGTAAAAGCAAATTTCGCATATAAACCTACGTTTTAATTAATTCTTTTGCTTTATTGTAACAAGCTAATAGTCCTTTCTCAAGTGTGACTTTTGTATACCAACCAAATTCGTCATATGCTTTTCTAACACAGGACTGAGTGTGCTTGTTTACCTCGTTTTCTATTGCGATTTTATTCAAAGGAATTCTCCTATCGAATAGCTCAAGGTATTTATCCCAGTATTTGGAAGCGGGGTTGCGTTGTAGTATCAATTCTTTACCAGATACCTTCTCTAACAATCTGATTATTTCATTAACTGATACAGCTTCACCGCTGCCAGCATTCACAACGACAAAATTTCCGCCATTGGGAAGTGCATTCATTTTTTTTGTGCTAAGCAGAATCAGATCTAATAAATCCTGAATATAAATGTAATCGCGACGTTGATTGCCAGCAGAAAAAAGAACTGCTTGCTCATTAAGAATTAAACATGAAATCAAGTACCCAATCAGAGGGGGCTGTTTGCGAAAATAATCTTGATAAGGCCCATACAAATTAACTAAACTTTTTTAATGATACGGCGACCACCGAGATCTACACATTGC
>CAZLHZ010000147.1:0-5687 GCA_964559285.1 uncultured Actinomycetes bacterium
TCCGTCGTCCTGCTGCCCACTGTTCCACCTTGGGCGTTCATCGTGCTGCTCGGCATAGCCGCGCTCATCGGCAAGCTGTGCCAGGCTCGCGGGGCACTGGTGGCTCAGATCGCCTACTCCCCCATCATGCTGTTCAACCTGGCCCTGCTCACCTGGCCGCCCACGGGAGGACTCGGTGTCATCCGCATCGAGGATGTGGCTCTGGGTGCCTCTGTTGCCGCTGTCCTCACGCTGGCGGTGTTCCCGGTCGGGGTGCGCAGGCTGCTGACGACTCTGGAGATCCAGGCACGGACCCTGTCGCTGGCCTATCTCACCGCCTCCATCGCGGCCGTGCGCGGTGGCCCGGCGGTGCCGTCCTCGCAGCGACAGTCCTGCGAGACGGCAATCCTGTCGTTCGAGCACGCACTGGATGCGGCGTACCTCAATCCTGCATCAGCAGACGAGCGACTCTCCGATCACGAACTCGAGGCCGCGCTCGCCCGGGATCGCCTCGTCGGCGGAGACGCCTGCGCGCAGTTGGCGGCCTTTGCAGCGCGCTCGCCCGAGCACGCACCCCTAGCGAGTGCCTTCGCCGGATGGTGGGAGGCGGCGGAGGGGGATACCGCACGGTCCTGATCTGCCACTAGGGTGCCGAGCATCCGTGCGAGGTGAGGAGTTCCGTGAGCTACGACGTTGCTGCCCTGCGAGCCGAGTTCCCATCTCTGCAATCCGGGATCGCCCACTTCGACGGACCCGGCGGCACACAGACCCCGCGCGTGGTCGGTGAGGCGATTGCGGCGACGCTCACCGGTCCGCTGTCCAATCGCGGCACCGGGATCGCCTCGGAGTCCAATGCCGAGGTCGCGATCGGCGAGTTTCGATCGGCCCTTGCGGACTTCCTCGGAGCCTCACCTGACGGTGTGGTCTACGGCCGCAGCGCCACACAGCTGGTCTACGACTGGTCGCGCGCCCTCGCCAAGGACTGGACTGCAGGCGACGAGATCGTCGTCAGCCGACTCGATCACGACTCCAATATCCGCCCGTGGGTCCAGGCGGCCGAGTCAGTCGGTGCACAGGTGCGCTGGATCGAGTTCTCTGCTGAGACTTCGGAGATCGACTGGGCCAGCGTCGAGGCAGCACTGAGTCCGCGCACTCGTCTCGTGGCCATCACGGGAGCGTCCAATCTCCTCGGCACCATGCCGCCGGTGCGGCGCATTGCCGATGCCGCCCATGCGGTCGGCGCTCTGGTGCACGTGGATGGTGTCCACTATGCGGCCCATCACCTCGTCGACATCACGGCACTGGGTGCTGACAGTTTCGCGTGCTCCCCCTACAAGTTCCTCGGCCCGCACTGCGGTGTCCTTGCCGCTTCACCGGAGCTGCTTGAGCGCGTGCATCCTGACAAGCTGCTGCCGTCAACGAATGATGTGCCCGAGCGCTTCGAGTTCGGGACCCTGCCCTACGAGATCATGGCCGGGGCCACGGCTGCTGTCGACTTCATCGCTGAGATCGCGCCCGGTGGTGCGTCATCCCGGCGAGATCGTCTCGCCGCATCGTGGCACGCCATCGACGAGCACGAGACGCGTCTGCGTGCAGTCCTTGAGGAGGGCTTGGCCTTGTTCGGTGATCGTGTGGTCGTGCACTCGCGCGCTGCCCATCGCACACCGACATTGCTGCTCACAATGCCGGGACGCGCGACGTGGGATGCCTACGAGTTCCTCGCGACGAAGAACGTCCTCGCCCCCTCCGGGTCCTTCTACGCCTACGAGGCCTTCCTGCATCTGGGCACTCCCGATGACGGCGGCCTGCGGCTCGGACTGGCTCCCTACATTGATGACTCCGACATCGCGCGCGTCATCGACGGGCTCGCCGAGTTCCTCGCGAGCTGACGTCTCAGGTTCAGGTGCCGAGCGGGTTCGGCCGCAGGGCCCGATTGGCCTCCGGCTCGGCGATCTCGGCGCGGAAGGGACTCGCCGGATAGGTGCCGAGGATGCGCAGGTAGGCAGAGAAGAACGCCAGCTCCTCAAGCGCGAGGCCGACCGACTGATCCTTGGGGTGACCTTCGATGTCCGTGTAGAACTGGGTCGCGAAGAACGTGCCACCGAGCTGGTAGCTCTCCAGCTTCGTCATGTTGACGCCGTTGGTTGCGAATCCCCCCATCGCCTTGTAGAGCGCCGCAGGAACATTGCGCACTCGGAAGACCAGGCTCGTGATCATCGGTCCGTCACCGGGGGTCGGCTCATGTGCCTCGCGTGACAGGACGAGGAAGCGCGTCGTGTTGTGATGCTCGTCCTCGACATCAGTGGCGAGGATCTCCAGACCATAGAGCTCAGCCGCCAGTCGCGGTGCCAGCGCTGCCACCTCTGGCTTGCCCAGCTGCGACACCTCTCGTGCCGCACCTGCCGTGTCGTCGGCGACAACGGAGCGCCAGCCATGCTGACGGATGAGTTTGCGGCACTGGCCCAGCGCATGGGCGTGACTGCGCACGGTGCGGATGTCATCAAGTGTCGTCCCCGGCAGCGCCATCAGCTGGAAGTGGATCGGCATGAAGAACTCGCCGACGATGTGCAGCCCCGAGTCCGGCAGGAGGTGGTGGATGTCCGCGACACGTCCGGCGATGGAGTTCTCCACCGGGATCATGGCAAGATCCGCCTCGCCCGAGGTCATCGCGTGGAAGACGTCCTCAAACGTCCCGCAGGGCAGCGGTTCAAGTGCCGGATAGACCGTTCGGCAGGCCGCATCGGAGTTGGCTCCCGGTTCACCCTGATAGGCGATCCGGGCGACGGACCGTCCCGCCGGCAGCTCCGGCACGAAGGCGCGCTGTGTCATGCGGGGAGCGTACCCACGGACGCTATCACCGCTCCCGTCGGCCGCGACCGGCAGCGATCAGCCGCTGTAGAGGCAGAACGGATGACCCACCGGGTCCAGCAGGACTCGCACGTTCTCCTGCGGTTGGTACGCCGCAAGCCGGGCGCCCATCTCCACAGCATGGCCCACGGCCGCCGGCAGGTCACTCACCTCAAAGTCGAGGTGCACCATCATCTGCTGCTGTCCTTCGACGTTGGGCCACAGGGGTGGTTGGAAACCCTCGGAGTACTGCACGCCCAGATAGGCGACACCGTCGGGCGGGGCCAGGGTCGCGAAGATCCGCATAGAACACTGCGAGGGCCGGTGCATCTGGCGCGTCAAGGACGACGCCCCAGAAGTCGTGCCGGTCGTCGCGGGGCCGTGACGGATCACCCACGTGTCGTCCGCGCATGATGACGATCATAGTTCCCCTCGAGATGCAATCGAGTCCTGAAACACCGACGCCACCCACGGTCGGCGGCATCGCTGAAACCAAACTCGCGCCCCAGAAACCTCAAGCCATAGTTCTCGGCGGTCGAGAAACCCGCTGTACACATGTGTACATATCGACCAGTCGGCGCAGTGAGGTTTCATTGGCTTGCCGAAGATTGGACTCAACTGACGCAGGATTCACTTGCGATTGGAACACGAGCCATCGGCGTGTCGTCCGTTGCGCAAAACCAGGCGATGCCATCAGACTGTGCTCGTGATGCTCGTCCATCAATTAGCAATATTGGTTTCTCCTCAAGACAGCCACGTCGTCACGGCGAATATGGAAGTGAAGAGATCGCATTCACCAGCATCGTGCGCTCAGCGCGTGCCCCATCCGTTCACCAATGCGAGTTGTGCATCCCAATGACATTGACCACAGGAAGCACTCATGGTCCGCATCGGCCAGACTGGCTTCCTACTGTTGATGCGGCAGGACCACATCAACTCCCCGTGCTTCACGGCGCCTCCTTCACGAGAATGCCAACATGCGCTGGCGCATTCAGCCGTCCCATTTCCAAGGACCAACGATCCTCGGCGCTACTGCATGGCTACGTGGGAGATCTGGAACTCCTTCGGTTTCTCAAGAATCCAGCACGGTTTCTTGCGCTGGCATCAGAACATCAGGCGGTCATTACTCCTGACCTCTCCCTGCTCAGGGGCATGCCTGTCTTCGAACGCCAATGGGCCACTTGGCGGAGCCGTGCCGTTGGAGCATTTTTCGAGGATCGCGGGATTCCCGTCATCCCAAACCTGAGATGGGCGGAACTCTCTGACCTTGATTTCGTATGCGACGGAATGCCAAACGCATCCACAATCTGCATTTCCACACAGGGAATACTCCGTGACCGAGAACTCATGCACATTCTTGAGGCGGGTCTGATCCAGGTGATCAAAACCTTGGGCCCAGAGTGTGTGATCGTGTACGGCAGCTGCTCTCCGCGTCTTCACGCGATCCTCGAGAGAGTACCCAGAAGTCAGCAAATCCCAACCGACATTGGACGAACCCACTCATTGGTAGGTGGCTAGTGGGCGGTGGACGCGGTGGTGGCTACGGATCACATGCTTCAGCGGGCCGCTTGAGAGATGCCCTTGACCGACTGACTCGACGATTTCCCACCGCTACATCAGGATACTTCGGTCAACCATCCCCAACCGGGGATGCTCGAATTGTCGTCTCAACGAATCCGACGGATTCCTCGAGAACCTTTTTCAACCTAGCTTCGAGCGGTGCTGATCGAGTGACAGTTTCACCGGGTGGTGGGACAGCGATTGCGCAATACGGCAAAGACTCTTTCATCACATGGCGGCTCACCAGCCACAGCGATGGAAGCCCTGCCGTTGATTTCAACCTTTCGATTCAGCACCTAGGCATTCGTCCCGTTCAGCGGATCCACTTCATGATGGAGGCCTACACGTGATCGAGTCTCATCAGGAGCTAGCCCTCAAGGAGAAGCACCTCCTGTCACGTGCACTTGGCGACCGCTGGCAGTCAGTGTCGGGCGATGACATGGCTGAATTCGGACTTGCATGGAGGACTGTCGTCGTCCACTGCGCACACTTGGTACTTGAGATCTCATTACAGATGACTCCGTTGAATCTTGCTGGCTCAGTGGACGACTATCCGCAGCTCCATGTGCGTCAACTCACTGGCCCTTCTACAGGTCGACCTTCGCAGTTGCGTACCTACTTTCACGGAGCGGGCCAAAGCATCAACCAGGTCTGGATTGCGCGCGAGAGGATTACCGCGAGGAGAGCGATCGGTGAGAACTTCCGAAATGTCTCGGACATTGCTATCGCCTTTGGACTCGACGACACGTGGTTGGGATTCATACGAGCTTCCCATCTCTCCGATGTCTTCTTCGTTCGACAGGCGATGTCCCGCGACGAACTCGCGCTTCCTGATGCCGGGCGCGAGTGGGACATCAGCCTGCTTGATGAATTCGATTTCTCCCATGAGTGGCAACCGATTCTTCCGTCAGATGCCGCCCACTCAGAAACCTAGACTGGTGACCCTCTCCATAACGACGCCGGTGCAGCAATGCCCTCGATCTCAGGTTCAAGCTAGGTTAAGTCCTCGTCGATGCACCACTACTCGTTGATCCGGATCAGCTTCTTGTTGAGGAACTCCTCGATCCCGAGAGTGCCCAGTTCTCGACCGAATCCCGAGCGCTTTGTCCCGCCGAAGGGCAACTCGGGTGCATCAAGACCGATCCCGTTGACGAAGACCATGCCGGTGTCCAGGGCATCAGCGACACGAAGCGCCTGCTGCGAATCTGTTGTGAAGACGTAGGAGCCGAGCCCGTAGGGCGTGTCATTGGCAATGCGCACCGCATCCGCCTCATCCTTCTCTCGGGAGACGTGGACCACCG
>CAZLHZ010000148.1:0-5667 GCA_964559285.1 uncultured Actinomycetes bacterium
ACCACATCCACGCGACGCCGACATCACCTCAGGCATAGACCGTCTCTCGGCATTCGGCGGCGGCACTCAGGACGTGGACATGCCCCCCTTGAATCGGCGTACCTCCTGAGGCCAGCCGCAGGCCTCCGCGATCTTGCCCGCCCACATCCGCGCCTCGGCATCACCGGGGACGTTGACGATCGTGAACCCGCCGAGCCACTCGTCCGTCGCGCGATAGGGCCCGTCGCGGAACACCATCGTGCCGCTCGTCGCATCGGCGCTGAACGCCTCCTCCAGCTCCTCCACGAGCCCGCCGGCGAAGACCAGGGCACCCGCAGCCTCGATCTCCTTGACCACCGCCATCGCCAGCGGCCCGCGCGAGTGGAACCACTCCTCGGGGTGATCGCCCACCCACTGCTGGTTGAAGAAGATGATGTAGTCCGCCATGACCGCTCCTTGTGTGTACGCCGGGCCGCGTGCGCGACAGCCTACGGCCACCCCTCGTGACGCCAGATCCGACCGAGATTCTCCGGTGATTCGGCTGACAGCGTGCCCCTGCGGCAATACAGTCCGGCGTTAATCGTTCGTACGCGAACGACTTTCGACGGCACTTGGAGGAGCCATGTCCAGTCCCACCCAGACTCAGAATTCCAATCCCGGCCTCACCCGCAACGCCATCACCACCCTCGGCGTCATCATCCTGGTGCTGTCCGCGGCCAGCCCGCTCATCGGTCTCACCGGTGCGGTGCCCAGCGCGATGGTCGCTGGTAACGGCCTCGGCGCACCCCTTGCCTACGTGGCGGTGGGTGTCCTGCTCCTGCTCTTCTCCGTGGGGTTCGTCGCCATGTCGCGACAGGTCACCAACGCTGGTGCCCTCTACGCCTACGTCGGGCGCGGATTGGGCATGCCGATGGGCCTCGGCGCTGCTGGTGCTGCCATCTGGGCCTACACCGCGATTCAGATCGCGGTCTACGGCTTCTTCGGTGCCGTCTTCAGCGGCACCTTCGCCAGCTGGACCGGCATCGAACTGCCCTGGTGGGTGTGCGCACTCGTGCTGATGGCGCTCATCCAGGTGTTCGGCTACCTCAAGATCGAGGTCGGTGCCCGGGTGCTGCTCATCGTCATGGTGTGCGAGTGGTTCGTCATGCTGCTCATGTCCGTCGTCATCCTCATCAGAGGTGGTGCGGGCGAGGGCTTCGCCGTGTCAGAGGTCTGGTCGCCGTCGAACCTCGCCGTGGGCGGGGCCGCGGTCGCTATCGTCTTCGCCTTCGCATCCATGTTCGGCTTCGAGTCCTCGGCCATCTACGGCGAGGAGGCGCGCAATCCCAAGCGTGCGGTGGCTCGCGCGACCGTCATCTCCATCCTGGCGATCACGGTGTTCTTCGCCTTCACGTCGTGGATGCTCATCGTGGGCCATGGCCCCTCACAGGCCGTCGCCGCCGCAGGAGCGGCGCTTGAGTCGGGCGACCCCGCGCAGTACGTCTTCGCGGCCGGCAATCTCTACCTCGGCTCGTGGGCACCGGTAGCAATGAGCATCTTCGTCATCACCTCGATGTTCGCCTGCAATCTCGCCTTCCACAACGGGATCTCGCGCTACCAGTTCACGCTCGCGCGTGATGGCGTGTTCCCGAAGGCACTGGCTCGGACGAACCGCTTCGGGGCTCCCTACGTCGCCTCGTTCGTTCAGACCATCACGGCACTGGTGATCCTCGTCCTGGCAATCATCTTCAACGCCGATCCCGTCTTGGTCGTGTTCTTCTGGGGCTCCGGGATCGCCGTCGTCGCGATCCTCCTGCTCTACATCCTCACCGGCCTCGCGGTCATCGTCTACTTCCGCAAGAAGGGCAGCGCGGACCGTCGGCCGTGGAACACGCTCATCGCCCCGCTCATCTCAGGCCTGGCACTCCTCTACGTGCTCTACCTGATCGTGGGCAACTTCGAGCTGCTCGTGGCCACGGACAAGTCCACCTCGCTGCTGCTGGCCGCCACGGCCGCAGTGGCCTTCCTCATCGGTGTCCTCGTCTTCGCCATCCGCAAGCGCAAGCTCAGCCCGGAGGCTCTCGCTGACCTGTCCTCCGAGGTCATGTAGTGAGAGAGATCGACCCCGCATGACCAGCACCAACCACGGAGACGGATCGGCCACCCGGCCGATCCGTCTCCTTATGGTGCTCACCGAGAACGACACCATCATCGATCCGCGAGACCCCTCGGCACTCGTGGACGTCGCCGTCACGGCCGAGGCCTGCGGAATCGATGGCGTGATGCTGAGCGAGCACATCCTGCTCGGACCCGATGCCGGAGCCGCGGGCGAGATGCTCAATCCACGCGACTACGCCGCGCCCGGAAACCAACCCCCCAGCACCGCCTGGCCGAACTCCATCGTGCTGCTCTCCGCGATCGCCCAGGCAACCTCCACCCTGCGTCTCGTGGCCGGTGCCATCATCGCCCCGCTGCGTCACCCACTCCTCCTGGCAAAGGAACTCGGCACTCTCGATCTGCTGTCGCGGGGTCGACTCATCGTCCTGCCCACGGTGAGCTGGTCGCGCGATGAGTATGCGGCTCTCGGCGTACCCTTCAGCGAACGCGGCAAGATCCTCGACGAGCAGCTTGACGTGCTGTCGAAGTGCTGGGGTCCCTATCCGCTGAGTCATCAGGGCCACTACTTCAGCTTCGATGATGTCTGGCTCGAGCCCGGCGCCTACACGCCATCAGGGCCGACCCTGTGGTTCGGGGGTCAAGGTATGGCAGCCCCGCAGATCCGCCGGATCGCACGCTTCGGCAGTGGGCTCAATCCCTTCGGTCCGCTGACCGATGAGGATCTGGCGAATCTCGCCGCCGGACTGCGCGACGTCGGGCGCGATCTGTCCGAGATCGAGATGGTCGGCGGGATCCGAGGCACCTTCCACTCCGCCGATGATGTGGCCGATCTCGAGACCGCCCTCGCCGACCTGCCTCGTCAACTGGCCCAGGGCTTCACCACCATCTGCTTCAAGCCGGCCATGTTCGTGCGCTCCGCTGACGAGGTCGCAGATCTTTGTCGCACACTCGTCTCCCGCGTCGCTGAGATCGCTTCGGCAGCGCGTGACCACCTCTAGTCACGGCGAAGGGCTGACATGACCAACGACCACATCGATGCAGCACGAGGACCATCCAGATCGGACTACGTCGATGGCATGACGCCCTATGAGGGCATCGCCACCTTTGGTGGCTTTCCCCACGTTGACTGGAAGGACCCTCACCCCACAAGCGGCCGACGTTGCCATCCTCGGGATCCCCTACGACAACCCGCCCGCGAATCGGCCAGGTTGCCGATTCGGCCCGCGCGCACTCCGGGCGCAGGCCTTCACGGCCGGCTACCACCATCTGCCCCTCGGTGTTGACATCTCGGAGTGGCTCGATGTTGTCGATGTGGGGGATGTCCACTGCCCTCACGGGCTGACCGACATCTCGCACGCTAACGCTCGCATTGCCGCGCGCGAGGTGGCCTCGCGCATTCCGTTCACTGTTTTCCTCGGCGGTGACCACTCCATCACATGGCCAACCGCTGCGGCCGTTGCTGAGACCTACGGCTGGGGCAGGCTCGGACTCATTCACTTCGATGCCCATGCCGACGCTGCGACGCACATGGACGGCAACCTCGCCTCGCACGCCACACCCATGCGCCACCTGCTGGAGTCCGGGGCTCTCCAACGAGGCCACTTCGAGCAGATCGGACTGCGCGGCTACTGGCCGCCACCCGAGGACTTCGAGTTCCTTCAGGCCGAGGGCGGGCATTGGTACCTCATGTCCGAGGTCCGATCCCTCGGCATCGACCGTGTCCTCGATGAGGTGATCGCGCGCATGGTGGAGAACTGCACCGCGGTCTACCTCTCCGTCGATATCGACGTCCTTGATCCCAGCGCAGCACCCGGCACGGGTACGCCGGAACCGGGCGGCATGATGCCGATCGATCTGCTGCACGCCGTTCGTCGCATTGCTCTGGAGACACCCCTCGTCGCCTTGGATGTCATGGAGGTGTCCCCACCCTTCGACCACGCGGATGTCACCGTGAACAATGCCCACCGCGTCGTGTTCGAGACCCTTGCGGCACTGGCCCACAAGAAGCGCGAACTGGCGGGTGGAGCACCGCACCTCCCAGGGGCGCGTCCACCCATCATTCGACAGCGACCACTGGCACAGTGAGCCTGTGAATCAGCAGGAGTTGGAGTCCATCGAGCGCCGCCTCACGACGACCCTGGCCGCGTGGGGGATCGGCAGCACCGCCCTCGGGTCGGTCCTCATGGCCGCCGGTCGCGGTGGCCGGCGACCCGCGCTCGCCGGCTTCGGCCGCCAAGCCGTCATGTGGGGGGCCGTCGATGCCGCCATCGCCGCGGCCGGGGCACTCAGTCGTGCCCGTCGCGGCAGCCTCACCGCCGATCAGGTGGCGGCCAAGGCCCGAGGCCTGCAGATCGCTCTCGCCGCCAACGCCGTCGCCGATGTGGGGTACGTCGTTGCCGGTGCCTTCGTCACCGCTCGTGCCCGGCGCGAACGGCCCCTGTGGCGGATGAGCGCCGGCGACGGAGTCTCGATCGCGGTGCAGGGAGCATTTCTGCTCGCCCTCGACACGGCCTATCTCGCGCGCCTCTCCCGCGTCTCCAGTGAAGTTGTGGAGCGCACCGGGCAGGGGAGCGCATGACACCAGCATCATGAGTCTGGCTGCGGCTGCATGGTGTGCCCTGGCGGCGTCCTCGCTGCTCATCGGGGCTGTGGTGGTGCGCCTCGCTCACCCCTCACCGAAGGTCATTGCGCCGATCATGGCCATCGGCAGCGGCGTACTCATCGCAGCAGTCGCCTATGACCTCGTTGCTGATGCCAGCGATGGCACACCGGTGCTCCTCGTGCTTGGCTCGATCGTCATCGGTGCCGTCACCTTCACGCTGGGGACACGTGCCCTCGGTCGACGTGAAGCCCGACGTCGCACGCGCCCAGCGGCAACGGCCGCCGAGTCGAACTCGCTGGCGATCGTGCTGGCGAGTGTGCTTGATGGCATCCCGGAGTCGATTGTTCTCGGACTCACCGTCCTCGGCGGCGGAGTCTCACCTCAGCTCATGGCCGGCATTGCCCTGTCGAACCTTCCAGAGGGAATGGCATCCTCCAGCGGACTGATGGATTCCGGATGGTCGTTCCGCCGCGTCGTCCGACTCTGGTCCGTCGTCATACTCGCCTCCGCTGTCGCGGGTGCGCTCGGCCCGTGGCTTCTCGGCAGTGCACCACCTGAAGCAGCAGGGGTCGCCCAGGCCTTCGCCGCCGGCGCGCTGCTCGCGATGATCGTGGACAGCATGATCCCGGAGGCCTACGAGATCGACCGCGATTGGACGGGACTGCTCGTGGTCGTCGGGTTCGTCGCCACGGTGGGGCTGTCGGTCCTAGGATGACGGCACCATCAATCGAGGAGCTGTCATGACGTCGAACGAGGCTTATATCCCCCGCACGCGCGGCACCGGCTTCGTCGTGGCGGGTGCAATCTTCCTGGCGATCGGCCTTCTGGTCACCGTTGGCGCCCTTGCCTTCTTCATCAACGGCATGTCCACGCCTGATGGTGACCAGGCGATGAGCATGATCTTCCCGTTCCTCATCATGGCGTGGATGGTGTTTGGTGCCGCGCCGTGGTACCTCGGTCTCATCCTCAGCGCCCTCGGTCGGCGCCAG
>CAZLHZ010000149.1:0-5606 GCA_964559285.1 uncultured Actinomycetes bacterium
TTCACGTAGGGCACGGGAACCGCGATCGCCACCGCCACGAACACGGCGAAGGAGACGGCCGCGATCACAAGGGAGCGGGTGCGCGGGGTCATCCGAACCGAGCGGTCGGCGTCGGCGACGAACCCCTCACTCGGGTCCAGATCCCTCACGATGCATCGCCGGATGCGCCGGCGGCCGGCGCTGATCCGTCGGCCGGTGCTTCCGTCGGCGACCCGTCCGCTGGCGACGCGGCATCGGCCGCAGCAGTCCCCTCGCCCTCGGCGCGATCCTCCCCGCCGACCGACAGGACCGGAATGGCGGCGGTGAACTCAAGGTCACGAGACGTCGAGATCTCATCGGGGAACAGCGGCGGCGGGTTCTCGACGACGGGCACCGGCTCGGGCACCGTGAGTCGGCGCGCCGGCTGCCCGGGCATCGGCCGCTCCAACGCCTCCCGCACCCGGTTGCGCACGGCAATCGCCTCATCGATCTCCAGCGGCTTGCGCGGCCGGGCCCGGAAGAGCGCCCAGCCGAGGGCGATCATCGTGAGCCCGAGCGGGATGAGCCACCAGGCGAGGACGGAAGGCATGGTGCAGAGGGTACGCCGTCCCCGCGCCGTCCCCTCTCAGGTGCGGTTACCCGCACGGGTGACAGTCACCTGAGAAGAGGCTCACGGGGAGCCGACCCACTCCTCAGTGCCATCGTCGAAGCGCTGGTGCTTCCAGATCGGCACCCGATCCTTGAGGTCATCGATGAGCCGGTGGCAGGCCTCGAAGGCTCGACCGCGATGGGCGCACGCCACCGCGACGATGACGGCGGCGTCACCGATCGCGAGGTCCCCAATGCGATGCACGGCCGCGACGGCGATGACCTCGGGCATGGCGGCCACCTCGGCAGCGACCGCATCAAGCTCGGCCAGTGCGCGGGGATGGGCGGAGTAGGAGAGCCGCTCGACGCCTCGCCCGCCATCGTGATCGCGAACCGCACCCACGAAGACGACGATGCCGCCGGCCCGCGGATCGGCCACGGCCGCCTCGACCTCGGCCGTCGACAGCGGCTCCTCTCGGATCCCGGTCAGTCGCACCTCACCGCTCATGGCCGGACGCTACCGGGCCCGGCGACTCCCGTCGCAGGTGACCGGGGCGGCCGGTGAGGTTACGGTGGACGGCATGTCCACCACCTGGTCGCGCGGATCCGGCCGATGAGCGGCAACCTGCCCTTCGGCTTCGGGGTGCCCTCCGATCCGAATGAGCCGGGTTCATCGCGGCCGGGCACGCCCGGATTCGACATGTCCCAGATGGGCGCGATGCTCCAGCAACTCGGCGCGATGATGCAGCAGCAGGGCACCGGTCAGGCCCCCGGCACCGTCAACTGGACCCTCGTCCACGACACGGCCCGCCAGGCGGCGACCGCCGGGGGCGATCCGTCAGTGACCGACTCCGAGCGCACCGCGGTGCGCGAGGCGGGACGGCTGGCCGATGTCTGGCTCGACGCGGCAACGGCGTACCCCGGCACTCCCGGCGAGGCACTGGCCTGGAGCCGGGCCGAGTGGATTGAGGCGACCCTGCCCGCATGGCAGCGGATCGCCGCCCCGATCGCCGCACAGGTCCAGGCAGCCGCGAGTCAGGGACCACTGGGCGCGCCCGGATCGGCTGCGGACCTCCTCGCCGCCCTGCCGGAGGAGCTGCGCGCCGGGCTGCCGCCGGATGCCCTCCAGATGATCGGACCCATGCTCGGGCCGGTGCTCGGGATGATGTCGTCGCTGAGCGCCATGATGTTCGCCGCCCAGTTCGGCCAGGGCATCGGGGCGCTCGCCGGACAGGTGCTCGGGGCGGGGGATATCGGCATCCCGCTCACCTCCGACGGCCGACCCGCCCTGCTGCCGAAGGCGGTCGCCGAGTTCGGCACCGGTCTGGGCATCGCCGACGACGAGGTGCGCCTCTACCTCGCCCTGCGCGAGGCCGCCCACCAGCGGCTCTTCGCTCACGTGCCGTGGCTGCGCGGTGCCGTCGAGGGCGCGATCGACGCCTACGCCCGCGGGATCCGGGTCGATCCCGATCGGATGCAGCAGGCCCTGCGCCAGATCGATGCCACCGATCCAGCGGCGATGCAGGCGGCCCTGCCCGGCCTGCTCACCCCGGAGGACTCCCCCGAGCAGCGGGCCGCTCTGGCCCGCCTCGAGACCCTGCTCGCCCTCATCGAGGGCTGGGTCGACGACGTCGTGCAGACCGCGGTTGCCGGTCGTCTGCCCTCGGCAGACCGGCTCGGCGAGGCGATCCGTCGTCGTCGGGCCGCCGGCGGGCCGGCCGAGAAGGTGTTCGAGTCCCTCGTCGGCCTCGAGCTGCGGCCCCGTCGTCTGCGCGAGGCGGCCACCCTGTGGCGGCTGCTGCGCGAGGGTCGCGACATCGCGGGCCGGGATGCCGTCTGGGCGCACCCGGATCTGCTCCCCTCCTCCGAGGACCTCGACAACCCTGAGGCGTTTGTCGCCCGTGACTGAGGTGGATTCCCTCGCCGCGGGACACCCCCTGCACGCCGACGCCTGCGCGGTTCTGCAGGGGTACGCCGACCAGCCGGAGCTCCGGGACTCCTACCTCGCCTTCCTCGCCGACCACCGCGACGGGATGTGGCGGGAGTGCCTCGCCGGGCATGTCACCGCCAGCGCCCTCGTCGTCGACCCGTCAACCCAGCGCGTCCTGCTCACCCTGCACCCCAAGGTCGGCCGGTGGCTGCAGATGGGCGGGCACTGCGAGCCGGGTGACCACACCCTGCGGTCGGCAGCGACCCGGGAGGCCGTGGAGGAGAGCGGGATCACGGGGCTGGACCTCTCCGACGGGCCGATCCGGCTGGACCGGCACTCGATCCGGTGCCGCCCCGGAATCGTGCTGGACCACCTCGACGTGCAGTTCCTGGCCGTGGCGGCCCCGGGATCGGCGTACGCCATGTCATCGGAGTCCCTTGATCTGGCCTGGTTCGGCTGGGATGACCTTCCGGGGGATACCGATGAGTCGGTGCGTCGGCTCGTCTGGGCGGCCCGGGCTCGTCTCTGAGGACTCGCGTCGTCGGTGTGCGTTCACCGTCTTGTCACAAGTTTTCGTCCACAGCCTCTGCGCGGCATCGGTGCAGGTCAGCGGGGGTGCCACCGTCTCCATCCTCAGGTCATCCCCAGTGCTCCCGGAGTGTCCTGCACAGGTTGTCCGCGCATGGTGCGCAGCTTGTCCACATGTGTATCCACAGCTGTGAGGCCTCTGGGACGGGTCACCCTTGACGGGTCTGCCCGCGCTGCCTAGCGTTCGCCTGTCGAGGCCCCTGGGATAACGGGGCGGCGCCCGCAAGGGGAAGGCGTGCGCCGCTCGCGAGACCCGGGGGCCTCGCCCTGTGTCGACACCGACGGCGTGGATGGCCCGGGATTGCGGGGGATGCCGCCAGATTGTGCGGGATCCGCCCACACCCGGGCGTGTGGGAACCCCGGCACCGGAGGTTCCTGACGTAGGCTGCCTTCGACTGCCGCCCTCAGCAGCGGCCCGACCACAGGAGAGACCATGGCTGAGAGCTACACGGGCGAGGCCTACTGCGTGAAGTGCCGCGAGAAGCGTCAGTTCACCGGACAGGTGGAGGAGACCAACGGCCGCCGTATGGCCAAGGGCACCTGCCCGACCTGCGGCACCAAGGTGACCCGCATCCTCGGCAAGGCCTGATCACCGCACGCAACGTTTCGAGGGGCGCCCCACGGGGGCGCCCCTCGTCGCGTTCCAGGAAAGGCCCCTAGCATCACGCCGTGACCTCGACTCCCAGCGCTGAGCTCGAGGCCCGCGAGCGGATGGTCCTCGCCGCGGTGGATGAGCAGCGCGGCGACATGGTCGCGGCCCTCGACCGGCTCCTCGCCATCCCCTCCCTCGGCGGCACGGCTGCGGAGGTCGACGCCCAGGCCCACCTCGCCGAGAAGTGGTCGGCCGAGGGCCTCGATGTCGACACGTGGTCGCTCGACCTCGCCGCCCTGCGGGCGCACCCGGACTTCCCCGGCATGGAGGTGACCCGCACCGGTGGCCTCGGTGTCACCGCGACCCTCCACGGGCGCGGGAACGGACCGACCCTCCTGCTCGACGGGCACACCGACGTCGTCCCCGCCGGGGACCTCGGTGCGTGGTCGGGTGACCCCTTCATCCCGCGGCACCTCACCCGCGCCGGTCAGGACATCGTCATCGCGCGCGGCTCCGCCGACATGAAGGCCGGGGTCATCTCCGCCTGGTTCGCGGTGCGCGCCATCCGCTCCGCCCTCGGCGAGGCGGCTCTCGCCGGTGACGTCATCCTCGCCCCCGTCTCCGGTGAGGAGGATGGCGGACTGGGCACCTTCGCCCTTCTCGCCCACGGCGTCCGCGCGGATGCCTGCATCATCCCCGAGCCCACGGACCTCGACATCATGCTCGCGAACGGTGGTGCGCTCACCTTCCGGCTCACCATCCGCGGGCAGGCCACACATGCCTCCCGGCGCACTGAGGGGGTGAGCGCCCTCGACCTCCTCGTGCCCGTCATGGCGGCCCTCGCCGACCTCGAGGCCCGTCGCTGCGCCCACCCCGACCCGCTCATGGGGCGCTGGAGTCCGGCGTACCCCCTGTCGATCGGGACGGTGCACGCGGGCGACTGGGCGTCCAGCGTGCCCGACTTGCTGGTGGCGGAGGGGCGCTACGGCGTTGCCCTCGGCGAGTCGGTTGATGCGGCGCGCGCGGAGTTCGAGGCCTGCATCGCGGCGGTGAGCGCGGCTGATCCCTGGCTGCGGGAGCACCCCGTCGAGGTCACCTGGTGGGGTGGGCAGTTCGCCTCGGGACGCACCGATCCCGAGGCCCTCATCGTCGACGTCGTCCGGCGGGCGCAGGCCCGCGCCCAGGGGCGGATCCCCGAGGCGTACGCCGGTCCCTACGGCTCCGACCTGCGGCTCCTCGTCGGACACGGGGGCATCCCGACCCTGCAGTACGGCCCGGGTGATGCGCGCTTTGCCCACGGACCGGATGAGTGGGTTGCCGTCGACGATGTCGTCGCCTGCGCCCGCGGGATCGCCCTGGCCGTCCTGGACTTCTGCAGCTGATCCGACCTCGACCCTCTGTCTCGGGAGCCCCGCGTGCATCACATCGAACCCGACGGCCGCCCCGTCATCATGTGGCCGGACAACCTGACCCGGGTCGGCCTGGCCTTCGACCTCACGTGGGATGCCCGCCCGGCGGTGGTCGACGGGCACGGCGAGTCGAGTGACCACGGGGCGGCACCCGAGCTGGCCCTGCACATCCGACGGTGGAAGGAGCGCACGATTGAGGACCCCGAGGCCCTCGTCGTCGCCGTCGACCTGCCGGACGCGTCAGCACTGCCGGAGGATCAGCGCCGTGTGCGGGTGGACCTGCCGAAGCCCGGACGCTACGAGATCAGACTCGTCGCCACCGACGGGTCCTTCACCCCCCACACGATCTCCGTGCGGGCCGAGCGCTCCGGTGCGATGCGCCGCCAGACGACGCGCGAGCAGGTCACCGGTGCGCTCGACGGTGCCGATCCGCTGCTCACCCGGGTCCTCACCTATGCCCTCGATTCGCTGGACCTTGAGGGCATCGACACGGTCGTCCATCGACACGCTCGCCGGCGGC
>CAZLHZ010000150.1:0-5591 GCA_964559285.1 uncultured Actinomycetes bacterium
ACCGATGCTCTATCCCCTGAGCTACGAGGCCTTCGCCAGACGACAGCCTACCGAGGGGCGGACAGCGCTCGCGGCCGGCAAGGCCGGAAGCCAGGACACTGCTCGTGCGACCCACGGCACGGCTCGTGCACCCCGATCGCCCCGTTCCGACGGTCGGCACAGGCACCGGGCCCCCGCTCATGGCCCACCGCGAGGATGAGGCTTCATCCACGAGCAATCGGGAGCATCCATGGGCACCGAATCCGGTCACGCTCACGAATCACATGAGGAATCGCTCTTCGATCTGGGTCTGGCCACCCGACGTGAGGTCCTCGGCGCGGCTTACGTCGACGCAAGTCTGGCGAAGGCCGATGACTTCATGATGGCGTTCCAGCGGATCACGACGGAGTGGTGCTGGGGCTACACATGGAACCGTGAGGGCTTGGATCGGCGTACCCGCTCCCTGCTCAACCTCGCGATGCTCACGGCACTCGGCAAGCCGGCTGAGCTGCGCCTGCATGTCAAGGGTGCACTCGCCAACGGGGTGACGGTGGAGGAGATCCGCGAGACCCTCATCCACGCCACGGTCTACTGCGGAATCCCGGCGGGCCTTGAGGCCTTCAAGAATGCGCACGAGGTGCTCGTCGCCGAAGGTGCGCTGGGTGATGGTGTGTCGGGTGATGGTGCGTCGGGCATGAGCACTCCGGCCGACCGGGCCTGAGGTCAGATCGCGCATGGGCACAACCGTCGGCCTCATCGGACTTGGCCGGATGGGCATCCCGATGGGAGTCCACCTGCAGTCCCACCTTGCCGCACACGACGGCGCGCTTCAGGGCTTCGATCTCGCAGCCGGTGCACAGGCCGCCGCTCGGGAGGCCGGGCTGACGGTGGCAACCGATCTCGACGACCTCCTCGCCACCTGCGACGTCCTCATCACCATGCTGCCCGGCTCCCCTCAGGTTGACGCCGTGCTCCTCGGGGAGAGCTCCGTCCATCACCTGCGACCCGGCACGATCATCATGGACATGAGCTCATCCGAGCCGCTGGCGACGCGTCGGCTTGCGGAGGCCATGACGCCGTTGCTGACGAGCATGGGCAAGGTCGTCCGCACCGGAGCTGTCGGGTCCGGACATGCGCTCAAGGCGCTCAACAATCTCCTGTCGGGGACCCACCTGCTCGTGTCAGCCGAGGCGCTGGAGATCGGCCGCCGCTTCGGCCTGTCCGATGACATCATGCTCGAGGTGATCAACTCGTCCACCGGTCGCAGCTGGTCCACCCAGTTCAAGTTGCCCACCTTCATTGTCCCCGAGACATACAACTCCGGTTTCGCCATGTCCCTGCTCGTCAAGGACATGGCGATTGCGACCGACCTTGCCCGCGAGCTCGGACTGCCCTCTCGGCTCGGTGAGACGTCACGGGCGCTGTGGGCGCAGGCATCCGGTGAACTCGGACCGGAGGCCGACCACACGGAGATTGCCCGCTTCGCCGCGCACCCGGATGCATAGGGTGGATAGGTGAGCGCGATCCCGATCAGTGACAGCCTCTCCCCGGAGTTCACCCCCGACGGTGTCATTGGTCGGATGTCCCTCGGTCGCACCGGGCGGATCTTCGGCGGCCAGATCGCTGCGCACCTCATGGTGGCGGCCGCCCGAGAAGTGGACACCACGATCTACCTGCCGCAGTCCATCCACATCTCCTTCCTCGCACCCGGCGATGGTGCCCAGCCGGTCGTCTACCGCAGCCGCGTCCTCAAGAGGGGACGAGCCTTCTGGTCCGTCGGGGTGGATGCCACTCAGGCTGAGCAGGTCATCGCCACCGCGATCGTGTCGTTCCACATCGCGGAGACGAGCCGCGAGCATGGGATGCCGGTGACCGGCGTACCCCCTGTCGATGCATGTCGCGAGTTGACCCTCGATGAGATCGGTGGGCCCTCACCGGTATGGGAGCCGCTGTCGGTACGGGCCATCTCAGTGGAGCCGGATGCTGATGAGCCGCGGATCCGACTGTGGCTGCGCTGGCGTGAGCCGATTGGTGCTGATCATGTGCGTCAGGCAGCGGCCCTGTGCTGGATCAGCGATCTGCTCATGATCCGCACCATGGCGCTGCGCGAACCCCTGCCCACCGGGGAGCGTGTCATCTCATCACTCGACCATGTCCTGTGGTTCCACCGGCCGCTCGCCTGTGATGAGTGGTTCTCCCTCGACGTCACCAGTCCGATTCGCACGGGAGCACGAGGGCTTGCCCATGCCAGGTGCTACGACGCCACCGGGGTCCACACCTCCTCGGTAGCGCAGGAGGGGCTCGTGCGCTGACCGGCCATGTCGAGTCACCACATCAACTCTGCACCTCTGCTGCCATGACAGGTCCCTCCTCGTCCCTTCCCCGCTCCGGGGGGCTGCCAGCGTCGCACGGCCCGCGCCATCGCGGGAGGGTCGCGTTCCAGCCCGCGAGACGGAACCCACCACCGCCGGCAGCTTCCGGCGAGGACAGGACGCGTACGACGACATACGGTGGCCCCGTGACCGCGACATACGGTGGCCCCGGGTCCTTCTCCGGCAGTCCCGCGTCCCCTGCGCCCGACTTCGAGGTCCTCACCGACGGCCGACCCGAGCGGCGTCGGCGGTCGTGGCCGCGGGGGATCCTCATCGCCCTCGTCTCGCTGCTCGCGATCACCGGTCTCGTCGCGGCAGCCGAGTGGGGATCGCGCACCGCGGAGATGGTGGCGCTCATGAACGCCATCGACACCTCCGAGGCGGCCATGGTCGAGACCCAGCAGTCGCTGCGCCAGGTCCTCGACGACTACGGCAACCGCGAGATCACCGAGCAGGAGCGTCAGGAGGCCCTCGACCGGCTCGCGGCCGTCGCGACGGCGGGCTATCAGGGAGTGCTTGCCGGGGGCGATGCGGTCGCCTCCGTCCGCATCCTCCCGTGGCAGCGCTCCGTCAACGCCGCCCGCGCCGCCTACCTCAACCACAATGCCGCCTGGCGCGACTACCTCAAGGCTGCATCCGAGGACCCCACCGAGTTCTTCATCCCGCACCCGGCGATCGATGACACGTGGTTCGCCGCGCAGCCGATCCTCGAGGCTGCCGTTCCGGTGCCGACGATCCTCGGCCTGCGTGAGCGGGGGGCGCAGATGTACGCCGACACCGGCGACAGCGCGGACGGAACGTCACCGGACACGGCGGGCACGACCACCGCCGCCGCGGTCACCGTGAGCCGCCACATTGCCGGCACGATCCTGCCCCCGACCGCACACGGCGGGGGCGTGGCGGTGTTGACTACGGTCCCGTGACCCCTCCGATCGGGACCGCTTCTGCCGCCATCGCCGGCTGGCAGGCGGACTATCGCGCCCGGGTCGATCGGCTGCTGGCGAGCTACGCGGCCATTCCCGCGGGAACCCCGGTGCGACTGGCCAAGCGCACCTCCAATCTCTTCCGCAGCCGGGTCGCGGCCGCCGGACCCGGACTCGACGTCACCAGCTTCGATGGGGTGCTCGCGGTCGACCCGGTGACGCGCACGGCCGAGGTGCAGGGGATGACGACGTATGAGCATCTCGTCGCCGCCACCCTCCCCTACGGCCTCATGCCACGCTGCGTCCCGCAGCTGCGCACCATCACTCTGGGCGGTGCCGTCACCGGTCTGGGCATCGAGAGTGCGAGCTTCCGTGACGGACTGCCCCATGAGTCGGTGCTCGAGATGGACATCCTCACCGGTGATGGCCGCGTGCTCACCGTGACTCCGGCGGCGGATGATCCGCACCGCGACCTGTTCTTCGGATTCGCGAACTCCTACGGCTCGCTCGGCTATGCACTGCGGCTGCGCATCGAGCTCGAGCCGACGCAGCCCTATGTGCACCTGCGCCACCTGCGCTTCGACACGGCAGCGGAGATGGCCGCGGAGATCGCGGATCTCGTCGTACGCCGCGAGCATGAGGGCCATCGCATCGACTTCCTTGACGGCACGGTGTTCTCCGCGTCCGAGCAGTACCTCACCCTCGGCGAGATGGTGGCCGCACCACCGGCCGGATTGAGTCCGAGCGACTACACCGGCATGGGGATCTACTACCGGTCGATCCAGTCCCGTCGCGAGGATGTCCTCACGATCCACGACTACCTCTGGCGGTGGGACACCGACTGGTTCTGGTGCTCGCGGGCGTTCGGTGCGCAGCGGCCGCTGGTGCGGCGACTGTGGCCGAAGTCGAAGCTGCGCAGTGATGTCTACTGGCGGATCATCGCGCTGGACCGGCGCTGGTCGATCGCGTCGCGTATCGATCGACTCCGCCATCGCCCGGCGCGCGAGCATGTCGTCCAGGACATCGAGGTCCCGGTTGACCGACTCGCGGAGTTCCTCGACTTCTTCCATCGCGAGGTCGGGATCCAGCCGGTGTGGGTGTGCCCGCTGCGCCAGCGTGACCCCGCTGCCCGATGGCCGCTCTATGAGTTCGATCCTGAGGTGACCTACGTCAACGTCGGCTTCTGGTCGACGGTGCCGCTTCCCGACGGGGTCGATCCCGCACAGGGGCTCGTCAACCGCCGCATCGAGGAGGTCGTCACCACCCTCGATGGCCGCAAGTCGCTCTACTCGACCGCGTTCTACGACGAGGATGAGTTCTGGTCGATCTACGGCGGTGACGCCTATGCCGACCTCAAGCGCAGCTATGACCCGAACAGCAGACTGCTCTCGCTCTACGACAAGGTTGTCCGGAACAGGTAGGAAGGAACGCCATGAAGATCGCCGACGTCTTCGCTCTCGTCGTCCCGGCGGAGCGCGGGGTGCGGTTCGTCGCCTTCGACGGATCCACGGCCGGCCCGGCGGATGCTCCGATCACCATGGAGCTGCGCACGAAGCGCGGCGCCTCATATCTCGCGGGGCAGCCCAACCAGCTCGGTCTCGCGCGCGCCTACGTCTCCGGTGACCTGGAGATCCACGGCTCGGCCTACGAGGCCATGCGTCGGCTCTATCCCATGCCCCTGGACCACCTCACCGCCGGTGACAAGGCGCGCATCGCGGCGACCATGCTGCCCTTCGCCCTGTCGCGTCCCGCACCGCCGGCCAATGAGGCGCGGCTCGGCGGTGGGCGTCACTCGAAGCGCCGTGACGCTGAGGCGATTCACCATCACTATGACGTGAGCAATCGTTTCTACTCGTGGGTGCTCGGCCCCTCGATGGCCTACACCTGCGCGGTGTTCCCGACAGCCGATGCCAGCCTAGAGGTGGCGCAGGCGACGAAGTTCGATCTGGTCTGTCGCAAGCTCGGCCTCGAGCCCGGAATGCGCCTGCTCGATGTCGGCTGCGGCTGGGGCGGCATGGTCCGGCACGCGGTGAAGAACTACGGCGTCACCGCGATCGGTGTCACCCTGTCGCGCCAACAGGCGGAGTGGGCGCAGCAGGCGATTATCGACGAGGGGCTCTCCGGTCAGGCGGAGGTGCGCTACGGCGACTACCGCGACATCACCGAGACCGGATTCGATGCGATTTCCTCGATCGGGCTCACGGAGCACATCGGCCGCGCGAACTACCCCTTCTACTTCACATTCCTGAACTCCAAGCTGCGTCCCGAGGGGCGCCTGCTCAACCACATGATCACCCGGCCCAACAACCAGGAGCCG
>CAZLHZ010000151.1:0-5565 GCA_964559285.1 uncultured Actinomycetes bacterium
GGAAGGCATGCGAGTGGGCGTTGGCCAGCCCTGGCAGGACGAGGCCCGAGAGAATGCGCGCACCTGACGGTGGTGCGGTCTCGGAGCTCACCGACGTGAAGAGACCGTCCGTGACCTCGAGCGTGACGCCGCGGGCGGCCGTGTCACCACCGAGCCATGCGTGCGCACACCACCATGTCGTCGTGCGCGTGCTGGCATCCCCAGTCGTCATGACGAGACCAGGTCGGTGAGCACGGTGGCGAGGGCGCTCACCCCGATGAGGCAGTCGGCTTCGGTGGCACGCTCATCAGGTGCATGTGAGACACCGGAAGGATTGCGCACGAAGAGCATCGTGCTCGCCACCCCGGACTCGGCAAGGACGCCCGCATCGTGACCCGCTCCCGTGTCGAGGAGGGGGATATCACCGTGAGTGGGCGCCAGGGATCGGCGTACCCGGTCGGAGAGATCGGCGGTGAAGCGCTGCTCACCGGTGAGCGACTCGGTCGTCATCGTGACGGTCGTGCGATCACGTTCGCCGAAGGTGGCAGCACTGCGTCCGATGTCACCGACGAGGCGCTCGAGCTGCGCCACGGACTCAGCTCGGGCATCAAGCCAGCCGGTCACCCGTGACGGGATGCCGTTGACCGCATTCGGATGGCACAGCACTTTGCCGACGGTGGCGCGAGCTCCAGCGTCGATGGCGGCATCGCGCACCTGCAGCACCGTGTTCGCATAGGTGAGCATCGGGTCGGCACGATCCTCCATGCGCGTCGTGCCCGCGTGATCGGCCATGCCGGTGAAGTCCATGCGCCAGCGACCATGCGGCCAGATCGCGCGGCCGACCGCGAGAGGTCGATCCAGTGGCTCGAGGGCGCGACCCTGCTCCACATGGAGCTCGACATAGGCGCCGATCGAGGCCAGTCGCTGCGGATCGGGTCCGACCTGATGCGGATCGTGTCCAGCAGCACGCAGCGCGTCGGCGAGCGAGATGCCGTCACTGTCAGTCAGTCCCAGGGCACGCTCGGGAGTCATCACTCCTGCCATGAGACGAGAGCCGACACATGCCACGGCGAAGCGTGCCCCCTCCTCATCGCTGAAGGCGACGATCGCGAGGGGGCGTGCCGGCACGACACCGTTGGCCTGCATCTCATCCACCGCGGCGAAGGCCGACACCACGCCGAGGGGTCCGTCGAACGCACCGCCGTCAGGGACCGAGTCCAGATGCGAGCCGGTGACGACAGCGGGACCACTCACCCCGGGCGCGA
Source organism: uncultured Actinomycetes bacterium (assembly GCA_964559285.1). Taxonomy (GTDB): domain Bacteria; phylum Actinomycetota; class Actinomycetes; order S36-B12; family S36-B12; genus CAZLHZ01. The sequence continues at coordinate 1,245 of CAZLHZ010000151.1, forward strand.
TCCACCAGGCCCAGAGGTTGCCATTGCGATCGGTCTCGACATCGAGGCCGCGTCGGGCGGCTTCACCCGCGAACCACTCGCGCAGCACATGGTCCTGCGCCGTCCACGCAAATCGCCGATAGCCGCCGGTGCGCGGATCGCGGCCGATGTCAGCGAGGTCCGCCCACATTCCGGGGAAGGTCACGGTGGCCATCATCCCTCGCGCATCGGCACCCGGACGGACCGCTCGGCCGCGATCTCCTCGGCGCGGTCATAGCCGGCATCGACATGGCGGATGACCCCCATGCCCGGGTCGTTCGTCAGCACGCGCTCGAGCTTCTGCGCCGCCAGCTCGGTGCCGTCAGCAACACTCACCTGTCCGGCGTGGATGGATCGACCGATCCCGACGCCGCCTCCGTGGTGGATCGACACCCAGCTCGCACCGCTGGCGGTGTTGACAAGTGCGTTGAGCAGCGGCCAGTCCGCAATGGCATCTGATCCGTCCAGCATGGCCTCGGACTCCCGATAGGGGGAGGCGACGGATCCGCAGTCAAGGTGATCGCGACCGATGACGATCGGAGCCGACACCTCACCGGAGGCGACCATGTCGTTGAAGCGCAGTCCGGCCTTGTCGCGCTCCCCGTAGCCGAGCCAGCAGATGCGCGCCTTCGGGTCGCCGCTGAGCGCGGCCCAGCGGAAGGGGCCCTTGCCCTCGCAGAAGAGCGGGCGGATGTAGGCAGGGATGAAGCCCGGAAAGGCGAAGGCGCGGCCGTACCCGCCCTGCCGTGCTTCATCGCGGATGGAGTTGCCGTAGTCGAACACCTCGGCGCCGGCGTCCATGAAGCCGACCATCGCTTCGACGTGGTGGGCCATGGCCCGCCTCGCCCGATCGGTGAACTCATCGGGCTTCTTGGCGGCGTAGTCGCCCGCATCGGAGAGGTCGATGTCCTCGGGGATGTAGGCGAGTGGATCGTGGGCGCTGGTCTGGTCGGTGACGATGTCGGCGGCGAACCCGCAGCGCAGCAGCTCGGGCAGGACGACCGCTGCGTTGCCGACCACACCGACGCTCAGGGCACGCCGCTCCCGCTTCGCCGCCATCACCCGCGCGATGGCGTCATCGAGATCGGTGGCGATCTCGTCGAGATAGCGTGTCTCGACCCGCTTCATCAGTCGGGTCGGGTCGATGTCGATGATGAGGCAGACGCCGTCGTTCATCGTCACCGCGAGCGGCTGGGCACCTCCCATGCCACCGCATCCGGCGGTGACGGTGAGGGTGCCGGCGAGGCTTCCCCCGAAGCGCTTCGCGGCGACTGCGGCGAAGGTCTCGTAGGTGCCCTGCAGGATGCCCTGGGTGCCGATGTAGATCCACGAACCGGCCGTCATCTGTCCATACATGGTGAGGCCGAGCTGCTCGAGGCGGCGGAACTCCGGCCACGTCGCCCAGTCGCCGACGAGGTTGCTGTTGGCGATGAGGACGCGCGGTGCCCACTCGTGAGTGCGCATGACACCGACGGGTCGGCCGCTTTGCACAAGCATCGTCTCGTCGTTCTTCAGCGTCGTGAGGGTGCGCACCATCGCCTCGAAGGACGCCCAGTCCCGCGCTGCCTTGCCGGTGCCGCCGTAGACCACGAGCCGATCAGGATGCTCGGCGACATCGGGGTCAAGGTTGTTCTGCAGCATCCGCAGCGCCGCCTCCTGCGGCCAGCCCTGAGCAGTGAGCTGCGTGCCGCGCGGTGCGCGCACCTCGCGCGGACCCGGTGCCGTCGGTGTCGTCGTCATGGTCCGTCCTGTCGTCGATGGAGGAGCTGGATCAGATGGTGGGGATCAGGTGTGCGCGGCGAGCGGGCCGACTGCAGCCGCGGCCGCATCGACCACGGCACCGGAGCCGACGAGCTCGGTGACCGCGGCGATCTCGGGGGCGAGGAAGCGGTCCGGCCCCGGCCCCGGCACGCGCTCGCGCAGGAGCGCGATGACAGCGGCGGTGCCCGCAGCAGGGGCCAGGGGTGAGCGCAGGTCCGCAGCTCGCGCCGCCGTGAGCAGCTCGATGGCGATGACCGTCGTCAGGCCGTCGATCGCGCGCCGCAGCTTGCGGGCGGCCGACCAGCCCATGGAGACGTGGTCCTCCTGCATCGCGCTGGAGGGGATCGAGTCAACACTCGCCGGTGCCGCCAGTCGCTTGAGATCGCTCACGATGCCCGCGGCGGTGTACTGCGCGATCATCAGCCCGCTGTCGACCCCGACCTCGTGCGCCAGGAACGGCGGCAGCCCGTGACTGCGCGCGCGATCGAGCATCCGGTCGATGCGGCGCTCACTGATGCTCGCGACATCGGCAACCGGGATCGCGAGGAAGTCCAGTGCGTAGCCGATCGGCGCACCGTGGAAGTTGCCGTTGCTCTCGATGCGCCCGTCGACGGTGATGACGGGGTTGTCGATGGCCGCGGCCAGTTCGCGCCGCGCGACCACCGCGGCGTAGTCCACCGTGTCGCGCGCGGCGCCGGTGACCTGCGGGGCGCAGCGCAGCGAGTACGCGTCCTGCACCCGGGTGTCCTCCGGGCCCGCGTGACTGGCGACGATCCCGCTGCCGGCGAGCATCTGGCGGATGATCGCGGCACTGCGGGCCTGTCCCGGATGCGGGCGCAGGGCCTGCAGGTCGGCGGCGAACACCCGATCGGTGCCCAGCAGCGCCTCGACCGACAGCGCCGCCGCGATGTCCGCCGTGTCGAGCAGTCGCGTGAGATCGGCAATCGCGAGGATGAGCATCCCGAGCATGCCGTCAGTGCCGTTGATGAGGGCGAGGCCCTCCTTCTCCGCTAGCTGCACCGGCTCTAGACCAGCCTCCCGGAGCGCGACCGCGGCCGGAGCGAGGGTGCCGTCGGATCGGCGTACCTCCCCCTCGCCCATGAGGGCCAGCGCGACATGCGATAGCGGGGCGAGGTCCCCCGAGCAGCCGAGGGATCCGTGCTCGTGGACGACCGGGGTGAGTCCCGCATCGAGCATCGCGGCATAGGCCACCGCCGTGCTCGGTCGCACGCCGGTGCGGCCCGTGGCCAGGGTGTGCAGCCGCAGCAGCATGAGGGCGCGCACGACCTCGCGCTCGACCTCCGGCCCGGCGCCCGCGGCATGCGATCGGATGAGCGAGCGCTGCAGGGCGGCCCGCTGCTCGACCGGGATGTGGACCGTGGCAAGGGCGCCGAATCCCGTCGATATGCCGTACGCCGGTGCCGGTGACGCCGCGAGTCCGTCGACGATGGCGCGGCTGGCGGTCATCGCGTCGAGGGCCGCGCGGTCGAGCTCGACGCCCACGCCGTGGCGGGCAACGGCGACGACATCGGCCGGATCGAGCGGCTGGGGTCCGACGAGGAGGCGCACGGGTGCCATCCCATCGGGTGCGGATCCGTGTGGTGAGTCCCCGGGAGAGTCAGTTGTCTGGTATCCCAGACATATGAGCTCGGTGCCGGCGGCCTCGCAGACCCTCGCGGTGCTGCGCACCCTCGCCGACCGGGGTCCGACCGCCGCGGTCGCGCTCGCGCGCGCGATCGGGGTGCCCCGGAGTTCGGCGTACCACCTGCTGACGGTGCTGCGGGAGTCCGGCTTCGTCGTCCACCTGCCGGAGGAGCGGCGATGGGCGCTGGGTCCGGTCGCGTTCGAGGTGGGGATGGCCTACCTGCGGCACGACCCGCTGGAGCGGGTGGCGCGCCCGCACCTGGCGGCACTCGCCGATCGGGTCGCCGAGTCCGCGCACCTGAGCGTGCTGCACGGGGCCGAGGTGGTCTACCTGCTCAAGGAGGTGCCGCGGCGACGGGCGGCGCCACCGACCCTGGTGACCGATGTCGGGGTGCGGCTGCCGGCGACGCTCACGGCGAGTGGGCGGGCGATGCTCGGGGCGCTGCCGGCGGCGCAGGTGCGCGCGGTGCTCGCGGGCGAGCGCGCCTTCGTCGACCGGACCGGGCGGGGACCGCGCACGCTCACGGCCCTGCGCCGGGTGCTGGCGGAGGAGACGGCGCGGGGGTGGGCGAGCGAGGACGGGGAGGTCGTCGACGGGCTGGCGTCGGTCGCGGCCGTCGTGCGGGATCGCGCGGGGGCGCCGGTGGCCGCGGTGAGTGTGACCTTCCGGGGGCAGGAGCATCCGGTGTCGACCTGGGGGGAGGTGGCGTCCGAGGTGGTGGTCGCGGCGGGGCGCATCGAGTCCGGCCGCTGATCCGTCCCGGGCGCGGTGGGAAACCGCCCATGATCGGCCCCATCACACCGCGCGAGGGCGGCAGGCCTCCCCACCACACCGCGCGAGGGCGGGGGACGTGTCAGGCGGGACCTCTACCGTCAGGGGATGCGCTTCCTTCACACC
>CAZLHZ010000152.1:0-2045 GCA_964559285.1 uncultured Actinomycetes bacterium
TTAATCTAACTTATTCCGACATTGCTCGTGAATATCTTTTAAGAGAAGGATTGCCTGCAGATAGAATCATCAAAACTGGCTCACCTATGTTTGAAGTCCTCGATTTTTACAAGGATCAAATTCTTGACAGCAAGGTCTTGGTGGAATTTAAACTTGAAAAAAATAAGTTTTTTGTGGTGTCTGCTCATCGAGAGGAAAATATTAGCAGTGATAAAAGCTTTAGTAATCTCCTAAATTCTCTGAATCAAGTTGCGGAAAAATATAATTATCCTATTATTGTAAGTACACACCCTCGGACTCGTAAAAAATTAGAGACTTTGCAAAAACGTAATTCGATTGTATTAAATCCATTAATTCAATGGAAAAAATCTTTAGGTTTTTCTGATTACAATGCCCTACAGATGAATGCTTATGCTGTGCTTTCTGATAGCGGAACAATAAGTGAAGAATCTTCCATCCTTAATTTTAGGGCATTGAATATTCGTGAGGCACATGAAAGACCTGAAGCAATGGAAGAAGCATCTGTTATGATGGTTGGATTAGAACCAGAAAGTATCTTAAGAGGAATTGTTCAACTTGAACAGCAAAATATTGGCAATGATAGAAACTACCGCCTAGTTGCCGATTATTCGATGCCTAATGTCTCCGAAAAAGTGACTCGAATTATTTTGAGTTACACGGATTATATCAATAGGAAAGTTTGGAAGAAGAATTAAATAAAAGTTAATTGTACTGGATAGTCACAGAATTATTTTACCCTGACGAAGTATCAACTGCTCATATATTAACTGAAATAGCGTTAAAAAAAAGTGAGCGTGAAATCGTAGGTATTATTTGTGGTCCTGCTGGCTATGAACCTTCTAATAGTTCTCAACCATTAGATTTAGTAGTAGACATTTCTATTCATAGAGTTGATTTACCTGCACTTAATAAAAACAACCTTTATCAAAGAGTTATACGGCTATTATTATTGAGTATAAAGTTATCTTGGATAGTTTTGACAAAAGTTAAGAAAGGGGACACAGTTTTTTTTACAACTAATCCGACATTTTTACTCTTAATTCTCCCTTTAATTGGGTTTTTAAAAGGCTGCAAGTTAGAATTACTAGTTCATGATGTTTTTCCTGAAAATTTGGTGCCTGCTGGGTTAAATAAAAAAGAAAGTTATAAGTTTCAGTTGTTGAGTAAAATATATATTTTGTGTTATAAGAATGTTGATAGAATAGTTGTCCTTGGTCAAGATATGAGACAATTAATTCAGAGTAAAGTTGGTCCCGCATTTACTAAAATTGATATAATTCCAAACTGGAGCGATAGTAATATTTTTCCAATACAGGATTTTGATATCGGCGGATATCTTGGTCTCAATGTTGAGCAAAAGGTTATTTTGAGTTTTACGGGTAATCTTGGGCGGGTTCAAGGACTTATAGAGTTTATTGATATCTTAAAGAAGGCTGACAATAATAATTTGATATTCGTTATCATAGGCGATGGGGCACTTAGGGAGTTAATATTAAATAAGATTGCGAATGAGCGTATAGAGAATGTTTTATACTTAGGATCAAGGCCCAGAATTGAGCAAAATATTTTTTTAAATGCATGCCATATAGGCGTGGTCTCGCTTGTGGAAGGCATGAAAGGATTAGGGGTGCCATCGAAAACTTATAATTATCTTGCAGCGGGTAGGCCCATTTTGTTTGTTGGAGACAAAAACTCCGAAGTAGACAATTATATTACTAACAATAATTGTGGTTGGTCTTTTACATGGAAGGATTATAAGGAATTGATTATATTTCTAAGAACATTATCAATAGACGATATGGAGCAAATTAATATTCGTGGTGAGAACTCCTTTAACTTTTCTAGTTATTTTAAGAAAGAAGTATTATTGAATCAATTTTAATCTAGATGATATGTTTATTGACGGGTTATAATGGTTTTTTGGGGAAAGTTCTCCTTAAGCATTTTAGTTCAAGCCTTCAAATTATAACTCTCTCAAGGTCTGCTGGAGATTATACTATAGAACTTGATAAAGCAATACCATT
>CAZLHZ010000152.1:2055-5565 GCA_964559285.1 uncultured Actinomycetes bacterium
TGTTTAGTCATAGGTTTGATATTGTTGTTCATACTGCGGGATTAGCTCATACTATTAACAACTCACAAGGCTCACTGGCGTTCCATAATGTTAATGTTATCGGGACTAAGAATTTATTAACGGGTCTCGAACGATCTGGAATCCCGGAAAAATTTGTTTTTATTAGTTCAGTTGCTGTATATGGAAGAAATTCAGGCACTTTAATAAGTGAAAAGGACGATTTGCGGTCTATTGACTCTTATGGAAGAAGTAAAATTGAAGCTGAAAAATTGGTTGTTGAATGGTGTGAAACGAATAACGTAACTTATACTATTTTGAGATTGCCATTAGTTGTTGCGTCTAATCCACCAGGTAATTTAGGAGCGATGGTAAATGGCATTAAAGTAAATTGTTACTTTAATATTGGTGGAGGGACTGTAAGAAAAAGTATGGTTTTAGCACAGGATGTGGCTAAATTTATTTTGATAGCTGCTCAGGTAGGAGGTGTTTATAATTTGACAGATGGATATCACCCGTCCTTCTATGAGCTGTCTAATTATATCTCCTTTCAACTTGGGAAACGTCCACCCGGTAATCTGCCAATTTGTGTTGCAAAATTAGTCGCCAAAGTTGGAGATTTAATTGGAAGTCGAGCACCAATAAACACTGAAAAGTTGTTAAAAATCACCTCGGATTTAACTTTTGATGATTCCAAAGCTAGAAAAGCTTTTGGTTGGAATCCTTCACCCGTTTTGGAATACTTCAAGGTTTCAGACACAGAATGATAACCCGTTTTTTTGATATGCTCTTTTCATTTGTTGGGTTAGTTTTATTTAGCCCAGTATTAACACTTTTGCTCATTATGGGGTACTTCGATACAGGTTCTCCCATCTTTCGACAAAAGCGAGTGGGAAAGGGAATGCGCCCATTCTATTTGATTAAGTTCCGCTCAATGTATGTTAATGCTCCTTCGGTAGCCACTCATCAAGTCAGCGCAAGTGCAATAACCTCATTCGGTATTTTTTTGCGTAAATCCAAATTGGATGAACTCCCCCAGTTATGGAATGTTTTTGTGGGCGATATGAGTTTGGTGGGTCCGCGCCCTAATCTATTCAATCAAGAAGAACTAATACAAGAGCGTGATTTTCGTGGTGTGTATTCCATTCGTCCAGGTATTACAGGCTTAGCACAAATCAACAAGATTGACATGTCCACTCCATTGCGCTTGGCAGAAACCGACGCAGAGATGATTCAGGGTTTCTCAACCTTAATGTATTTCAAGTACATCTTCCTCACCCTTTTTGGTAAGGGTTTTGGAGATAGAATTGTTAAAGAAGTCCCTCCTCGTACTCCTTAATATACTTGTTCAAATTTCCCAGTTCGTTCTTGGAAACATCCACACTAATTTTAGAATATTTCAGCAAATTACTCTGATTTAAGCCCTCAAATAATAATAAGAGTTATATATTAAATTATATTGATGAAGAAAAAGAGATTGTCAAAGGGAAAGACTGCTGAAATTGTCAAATAATTAGGAGAGGGGTAAAGATGCTAAAGAACTAGCCGATACCTATAATGTATCTATTGCAACTATTTATAATTTTAGAACCCGCTTAAAAGGTGAAGGGGCTTCCGTGGTATCCAAGAAAAAATGCCGTAAACCAAAATCGGAGTCAATCATTGTGCAACCCAAGAAGACTCTCAAAACAGATTTTCAAAAGCTCCCAATGACGGGTAAAATAGAGACTTATAATTTCATCATTAACAGGGTGGTGGTGACAGTTTCCGGTAAAGCCAAGTATGTTCATATTGTTCCAGACTCTATGTTCGTCAACTTTTAACTTTCCAATTTATCCTGTAGTTTTATAGCCTTATAATAAATTGTAGCAATGGACCAACTGAAGGAAATTCAAGTAAATGAGGATGAAATCAGCCTGAAAGATCTAATCAAGATAGTTCAGTCCTGGTTTGGTCTTTTATGGAAAAATATTGTTCTAATTGTTTTTATTGGCCTTTTAGGGGCCGGGTTAGGGTTCTACAAGGCTTTCAACAACAAGCCTACTTATAAAGCTGAAAGTAAATTTGTTTTGAAGGAAGGTGGGCCTTCTGGATTAGCCGGTTCCCTAGGTAGTTTAGGCTCCTTGTTGGGAGGTTCTGGAGTATCATCTTTAGAAAGAACAGTTGCGGTAATTGGTACTGAAAAAATTATTGGTCAGGTATTGCTTGCAAATTGGGTTATTAATAATCAAAAGGATCTGGTTATCAATCATTTTATCCGCTTGGATAAATTAACAGAAAAGTGGAAAGAGGACACGTTGCTGGCAAAAGCACAATTTAAATCGACAGACACAATTCCTGAGTCATTTAACTTTTCTCAGCGTAAAGCCTACAAGGCTGTGATAGCAGCTTTGGTAGGAGAAAAAGGGATTGTGGGCAAGTCTTTTGATAAAAAAACAGGGATAGTATCTCTAGATGTAACTTTTAAAAATGAAGATTTTTCCATTGAGGTTAATAAGTTGATTCATGAAAAATTAAAGAATTTTGTTCGTGATCAGGCTTCAGAAACTGCCAGCTTAAATACGGGTGTGTTAACCAAAAAGGTAGATAGCATCCAAGGGGAATTAAATGCAGTCAGAAGGCAATTAGCACGCAAAACGGATCATTCGTTAGGTCTTCTTTTAAATGAAGATAGGGTAGACCTCAAATCATTAGCGGTGAAGGAACAGATTTTACTCACCATGTATGGAGAGGCGCAAAAGAATTTAGAAATGGTGTTGTTCATGGGCCAGTCGGCTTCCAATTCGACCAACATTACACTACTGGATAGGCCATTTTCACCGATTAAGCCTACCCAAAAAAGTAAAGTGTTATTCACCCTCGCTGGGTTTTTCTTAGCTTCTTTCTTCACTTTTGGTTTCATTCTCATCCGACGCTGGTATAAAAACCTCATGGCCTCTTAATTGAATGTGCTACGCTTTTATCAAATCCCCATTTATAAGCGTGATCTGTCTTCGGCAGTTCAAGATTTTGTTGACAGTCTAAGTTCTCAATCCAGCGAGAAGGATTTCGTTCGTTGCATTAGTGCTACCGGGGCTCATGGCTTAATAGAAGCTCAAAAAGATGCTTCTTTTAAAGGTATTCTTTCTTCGTTTTATTGGAACCTACCCGATGGCATGCCCTTGGTATGGTGGGGTCGATTAAAGGGGTATGCTATCATGGACCGCTGCTACGGGCCAGATTTTTTTGCCGCCATCATGCAAGCTACTTCTGGGTTGGAAGTGGCTCATTTTTTTTGTGGCGGTAAGGCGGGAGTGGCGGAAGAACTAAAAAAAGCGGTGGCGTTAAAATGGGGGAATAACAATGTGGTCGGCACGTATAGTCCTCCCTTTAGCCCTATGCAAGAAGACGATTGGGGCACCTTGGTAACTAAAATAAATGACTCTGCTTCGCAAATAATATGGATAGGACTTAGCACACCCAAGCAAGAGAAATTCGCTTATGAATTGGCTAAACGTATTAAAGTTCGATACA
>CAZLHZ010000153.1:0-5558 GCA_964559285.1 uncultured Actinomycetes bacterium
GTAAGGACGGGTCGCGCCCGATGGGCACGAGGGGACGACCCCAAGGCGGGTCAACACGCGAGACCATAGCGAAGTCGACCATCTGGGATCAAGTTGCCGCGCAGCATCACCGGCCGCGTCCTGCTGCCCCAACGACACCGTCCGGTCAGCCACCCCGGGCGTCCCCACCACCCACCGTGACTACCTCCTCCGCTGGGCGGTCCGAGGGCAGCGGACATGCAAACGGGTGGTCTGAGGCGACCCGCGCCTCAGACCACCCGTCCGTCATGTGCCTACTGCACGAGGCAGCGCAGGTCACCCGAGGGCAGACGCATCCGCGACCTCACCGGGACATAGACCGCGGTCGTCTCCCATGGTCCCGCTCCCACCTGATTGTGCGCACGCACCCGCACGTCGTAGCGGCAGCCGGGGATCAGGTCCTTCACCTTGACACTCTCGGTATCCGACGACCCGGCCCCGATCCACGCCGTGGCGAGGATGTAGCGGTACTGCACCTGATAACGGTCGACGCCGAGCTGGCGCGACCCGCGGGGGGCATCCCAGGTGAGCAGTGCGACACCCTTGGAAGTCGCACGCTCCAGCGCGAGATTGCGCACGCCGTTGGGGAGATCGGACACGAGAACCCCGAGGGTCATCACCCGCAGCAGGTTGCCCTTCGACACGCCCACCGCCTGGATGTCGTGAACACCCTTGATGATGCTGTTCGGCAGAGTCGCAGTGCCGGAGAACTCGCCCTGAGCGTTCGTCCGCGCCTTGCCGATGTAGATTCCGCGATCCTTGGCCCGACCACCTGCGGGCCGCACCTCCGGATCAACGTAGAGCTTGACGTCGGTGCCGGGCAGGAACCCCTCACCGTTGGTGAGCACATCGCGCTCGCTCGCCAGAACCAGAACCCCATCGGGCCCGAGATTCATCGGCTTACCGTTGGCATCAAGACCGTCAAGGTCCATGGAGAATCCATCACCTGAGATCGTCACACCCTGGTCGCTTGCGCTCGGCTTCACCGTCACCGGTCGCAGCGAGCCATCGACGATGAGCTGCGACCGTCCCGGTCGCAGGCGCTTGCTCACCGGCTGTGGGCTCGGCACGGGGGCAGCCCCAGGACGGGCCTGCTGGGACGCCTGCGAAGGATTAGACGTGCCATTCGCATTCGATGCGGTGGCTGAGAAGGTGTACATCACCCCGTTCGTCAGACCGGTCACGGTGCAAGTGCCGCCGGTGGAGCTCGTCACCGAGCACGTCCGACCGCCCGGCGCAGCAATCACGGTGAAACTCGCAGGAGTCCCGCCGCCCGAGCCTCGGGCCACCGTCACCTTCACCCGGCCGATGCCGGCGACGAGGTCGGGTCGCTCAGGAGCATTCGGCTTCTTGCCGGTCGGTGATGAAGTCACCTCGATTGTCTTGGACGCTGTTGTGGTGACACCACCGTCGTTCGCTGCCGAGATGGTGAATGTGTAGGTCCCGCTCGCCGTGGGCGTCCCGCTCATGACGCCGGTGGCCGGATCCAGAGTCAGTCCCGGGGGCAACGAGCCTGAGGCCACCGCATAGGTGATGGGCGTGACGCCCGTCGCCACGAAGGTGTAGGAGTAGGCGGTGGCCGTCAAGGCGGATGACGGTGGGTTCTCCGCGGTGAAGACCGGAGCCGGGATGCTCTGCCGCGAGCCGATATCGAAGGTACCGGTGCGGCTGGCGCCGACCTGATCGGTTGTGATGCCCGTCGACAGATCACTGCTCGGGGCAGCGGTTGCGAGCACACTGGTTCCGGAGGGCATGTAGGACTGGGTGCCGTTGCCACCGTCTACATAGCGGTCCCCGAGGTCAATCTGCGCTGCCGTTGCCACCACGTTGGTCCCCGCAGACGCGGCGAAACCGCAGGTGCCATCTGTGGCCACCCCGTAGTCGACCGCTGCTCCGGCCACCTCACACATGTCGTTGCCGGTGGCCCCGAGGATGACGCTGGCCTTGGTGTCGCCTTGGGCGAGCACGCTCTGGACGCCGGTCGACCGCCGTGTTGTCCTTCACCGTCGTGAAGTTGAGATTCAGCGTGGCCGCCGAGACACCACCCGTGCGTCCTGCGCCGGCACCATCATCTGCCGTGTTCTCAGCGATCGTCGAGTTGGTGCTTGTCACGGTACCCGTGGTGTGCACACCGCCACCTCCCACCTTCGCGGTGTTGTCGAGGACCGACACGTTATCCAAGGTCACTGTGTTGATTGTGCCGATGCCACCGCCATTGACGTCGGCTGTGTTGCCGATGATCGTGCTGTCGGAGATGCTCACCGCCCCGTTGCCACCGATAGCTCCACCATCTCCGTTTGCGCTGTTGTCCTCGAACAACGAGTCGGTCACCGTGGCGGTTTCAGCTGCATCTCGCCAGAAGACGGCGCCACCGTCGTATGGGGTGGCGTTCCCAAGGCCCGCCTGATTGCCCGTGAACGTGGATCCCTCGATGGTCAAGATGTTGTCTGCGAAGATCGCGCCAGCCGCTCCGACGGCTGAGTTGTTCGTGAACTCCGAGTCGCGCACGATGACGCCCTCGCATTCGAACGCTTCAACAGCGCCACCCCTGGTCGTAGCGTGGTTGTCCTCGAAGGTTGACCCCTCGATCAGTCCAGTGGCGTCGTAGAAGTAGACACCTGAACCGCGCTCGCTCTCATTTCCCGTGAAGGTCGAGTTGCGCACCACACTGTAGGCAGTTGCAGGCGTCGTTGGGTCGGTGTCGTATTCGTTCTGATAGACGTAGAGAGTCCCCGCATAAGCCGTCTCATTCGAGGTGAAGGTGGAGTCTTCCACTACCACCGAGTAATTTGCATAGAGTTTCGCAGCAGAGGCATCATCGCCTGAGTAGTTCGCGGTGAAGGTGGAACCGGTGACCGAGGCGTATCCGGCGTTTTCGATCAAGAGTCCCCCACCCTTGAGCCACGACTCATTCCCCTCACCGGTCGCGCTCCCACCGAAGGTGGAGTCTTCGACGAGGATCGTGGCGTAGTCGTCGAGCGAGAGGTAGACAGCACCGCCGTACGACCCCTTGTTTCCGGTGAATGTCGAGTTCGTGATCGTGACGTCATTTCCCTTGATGGATACGGCTCCTCCGCTGGAGCTCGCACCCTTGACCGGGGGCGCCTTGAGAGCCCCGGCTCGGGAGTCGCGAATGGTGACCGTGTCGAGGGTGACATTGCCACCGAGGGGGTTGAGACCCTTCGTGACGCTCAGTGTGCCCCCCTTCGCATTGGCATAGCCGTTCACCATCGTGAGGTTCGAGATGGTGAGGCTTTCCGCATCAGCCAGAGCCACGGCAAAGGGCCGGAACGTCGTCGCACCGTCGATGGTGAAGCCGCCACCGTTGATCGTGAGTGACGACGAGGAGACACCGCCGAGGAGGTCAATCGCCACCGGGTTCTGGTCAAGGGTGAAGCTCGACGTGATCGTGATCGTGTCGCAGGTGCCAGCGTTGACCTCGCCGATGGCGGTGTCGAGGGTCGCTCGACTGCTCACCGCAGTGCAGGCAGTCGCGGCATAGGCCGACGGCGTTCGCAGCACCTGCATATAGGAGGACATGATCCCGGTCAGGGCGATGGCCGAGGCGCCGAGCGCTCGACCGCGACGGGACAGGGATCGGGAGCGGTCGCGCCTGGCAGCGCGCGGCGTGGCAATCATCTGGTCTCCTCTGAGGACGGATCACGATCGCTGTGCGCACATGAAGAAGCACACAGCGTTGTTCGATCTGAAGATACCAGTATGTGTCTTAAACTGCAGGCTGTTTCTCTGGGTGAATCAGCCTCCCGCCGGATTCGCCTCCGCGCCCTCGGTCACGAGGAGCACGACCACGCTGTCGGACCCCAGCTGCAGGTGGTCACGCGCCGCCAGCCAGCCATCCCGGGCCACCATCCCCCGCAGCGCCGCCAGTCCCGCCCCACCGCATGGACCGGAGGCCACCCCCAGATCCCCGAGCTCTCGCATCCCGGCGGCCGCCGCCCCATCCGTCACCGCCACCGCCCCGTCGAGGCCGGCCACGAGATGGGGCCACGCCGCGGTCGACACGGTGCCGCAGTTGAGGCCGGTCATGATCGTCTCTGCCGTCTCGACGCTCACCGGCTCACCCGCGACCAGTGAGGCGAGGACGCACGCGGCGGTCGTCGGCTCGACGGTCACCAGCCGGGTGCGGGACGCCATGCCCGACCGGTAGTGCGCGACGATCCCCTGGGCGAGGGACCCGACCCCGGCCGGGACGACGACGAGGTCCGGCTGCGACTCGCCGAGATCGGCCAGCTGGGCATCGACCTCGGCCGCGAGCGTGGCGTAGCCCTCGACGATCCAGCTCGGCACCTCCTCGTATCCCGGCCACGCCATGTCCTGGATGAGCAGGGTGTCCGGCTCCGCCTGTGCTGCGGCCGCCGCAGCCGCCACCGCCGCGTCGTAGTCGGCATCCAGCTCGGTGACCTCGGCCCCCTCACCCCGGATCGCGGCGACAGCCACCGAGTGGACCCCGCGGGGGATCCAGATCCGAGCATGCTGGCCGAGGATCCGCGCGAACCGCGCCACGGCCCGACCGTGGTTGCCGTCCGTGGCGGTGACAAGGGTCGCCACTCCCTGAGCACCGGTGGCGGCGCGGGCGGCCAGCGCACGGTGCACGGCGTACGACGCACCGAGGGCCTTGAACGCCGGAAGGCCGAGGCGGCTCGACTCGTCCTTGGCGAGCACCCGGCGTACGCCGAGATCGAGGGCCACCTCGGGCAGATCCCGCAGCGGGGTCGGGGTGTAGCCGGGCAGGGACTGGTGGAAGGCGAGCACGGCTGGGTCGGGGGCGGGGCAGGTCCACAGCGGATCGCGCGCATGCGCGTGCCAGAGCATGGGCGAGGCTAGCAAGACCGCGAGGGGACCACTCCGTCATCTGGAGACAAGAGTGCTCGGCACATTAGTATGGCCTCGCGCCACTTGGGGCGCTTCAGGCGAGGAGCAGAGATGACGAGACGATCGATCCGGATGGCACTGGCAGTGGGGAGCGCTGCCGCGCTCGGTCTTGGGCTCCTCGTGGGCGCCTCGGCCGCTGCACAGGGAGCCGGCCGGGCGGATGCCGCGGGCGAGCGTGTCCGGGCGAGTGTGGCGCGGGTGCCGGCCGTGACCTACACCGAGAACCTCCTCATCAACGGGGGCTTCGAGAACCCGGGGCACGTCGGTTCGTCGGCGGCATCGTGGTACTACCCCTCGCAGGTGCCGGGCTGGGACACCACCGACTGCTGCATTGAGGTCTGGGGCACCTCGCGCTCCAACTGGGCCGGATGGCCCGGCAGCCAGACCGCCTTCCAGGGCAGATCCTTCGTCGAACTCAACGCCAACATCGCCGGCACGCTCTTCCAGGACATGGACACCGTGCCCGGCGACACCATCGTGTGGCGGCTGGCGCACCGAGCCCGCGGGGCGGGCAATGTCGACGTCATGCGGGTGCTTGCCGGACCGTCGGGAGGCGTCGGTGGCGAGGGACTTACCGCGCTCGTGCCGCTTACCAAGAATGGCGTCGCCCTGGGCCGCGATCCGAAGACCGGGTCCACGGACATCAG
>CAZLHZ010000154.1:0-5522 GCA_964559285.1 uncultured Actinomycetes bacterium
GTGTCGTCGATGGTGATGTCGTCGTTGTCACGAGCAAGGTCGTGAGCAAAGCGGAGGGTCGGCTCATTGCTGCTCCGGATCGCGAGGCCGCGATTGATGCCGAGTCGGTGCGGGTGGTGGCGACGCGGGAAACTCCGCGCGGGGTGACGCGGATTGTGGAGACCCGGCATGGTCTGGTCATGGCGGCCGCCGGTGTCGACTCGAGCAATGTCGCGCCGGGGACGATTGCGCTGCTGCCGGTCGATCCAGATGCGTCGGCGCGGGACCTGCGGGCTCGGTTGCGATCGCTGCTCGGAGTGACGGTTGCCGTCGTCGTGTCGGACACGATGGGTCGCGCCTGGCGGCAGGGACTCACCGATGCCGCGATCGGTGCTGCCGGACTGCAGGTGCTCGATGATCATCGCGGGCGGGTGGATCCGCTCGGCAATCCGCTGGAGATGACGATCGTCGCGGTGGCCGATGAAGCGGCGGGGGCAGCGGATCTGGTGAAGGGCAAGCTGTCGGGCGTGCCGGTCGCGGTCGTGCGCGGCCTGTCGGCCTGGTGCACGGATGAGGATGGTGCTGGTGCGAGGGCGTTGATTCGCTCGGCTGATGAGGACCTCTTTCGGTTGGGGACGGCTGAGGCGATGCGCGCGGGGGCGCTGGAAGGGGCGCGTGGTGCGGTGGCGGCACGGCGGACGGTGCGGGCCTTTCGCGACGAGAGTGTCGAGCGCGCAGTGGTCGAGCGTGCCATCGCGGCCGCCATCACCGCGCCGGCGCCCCATCACACGCAGCCATGGCGCTTCATCGTGCTCGAGGTCGGTGATGTGCGCACGCGACTGCTCGATGCGATGCGCGCGCGATGGGCGAATGATCTGCACGACATCGATGGCATGGATGAGGTGGCGATCGAGAGGCGTCTGAGCAGGGGCGATCTGCTGCGCACCGCTCCCCTGCTCGTGCTGCCGTTCGTGTCGATGGAGCAGGCGCATGACTATCCCGATGCGGCGCGTCGGGGGTATGAGCGCGATCTCTTCATGCTCGCCGGCGGTGCTGCGGTGCAGGGTCTGCTTGTGGCGCTGGCCGCTGAGGGACTCGGATCGGCCTGGGTGTCGTCGACGGTGTTCTGCCCGGATGTCGTGAGTGCTGAGCTGGAGATCGCGGGTGCATGGCAGCCGCTCGGTGCGATCGCGGTGGGACATCCGATGAACGAGCCGAGTCCGCGCGGTGCGCAGGTTGTCGAGGCGATCACGACCTGGATGTGAGAGTGGGTGTCAGCCACGACAGATCTCCCACGACCGTGACACCACTGCGCCGGATCCAGTCGGCGACGGCCTGCGACTCGGCACCGGCACACTCCCTCGCCCACGCTGGCAGAGACACTCGGCCCTCATCCGAACCGGGCTCACGCCGGCGCACGAGTGACAACCACGCCCCACGACGAAGCAACCGGTGGTAGTCCGCGCGCGTCAGCTGACCGTGAACGCTCACGTTGATCTGCCGGACGATCTCGGCCTCGACAGCAGACAGGGATCGATTGCTTCGGCCAGAGACAGGCAGACTGAGCGTTGACGGACTCAACCCGATGAGGCTCTCGAACGATGTCGGCAAGAACGTCGGGTCATCCGGTGGCAGGCAGATGACCGCGACCTGATGCGCACCCACGATGTCGATCCAGCGACCGAGCACCGCGGCGACATCGTTGCGGCGCCAGAATGACGGCGTCATCGCGGGATCGCGATCGAGGATCGCCCGCAGCCAGACGTCGAACTCCTCGGTGAGTCCGCCTTTGAGCGCTTCCTGCCAGGTGCTCGGCAGGATGCGCTCAAACGGTCGCAGGGTGAGCGTGACGAAGGTGCGGCTCGGGGTGAGATCGGCGGCAATTCGGCGTACGCCACGATCATCAACCTCCGTGAATGTCTCACTCGACAGCACGGTGCGACCCGGATGTGCGAGGGCCGCCTGAGCGACACTCGTCCACGCCGCACGATCAACAACACCGCGATCATCGCCGAACCCGCGAACTCGCCGTGCCGCAGCAGCCGCCGCCCGGTGATGTGCCTCCGTCGTGCCCGGATAGGACACGCCCTGCTCCAGCAGACGAGGACGAGCAGTCGACAACGCATTCTGGATCGCGGTCGTCCCCGCCTTGTGTGCACCGATGTGCAGCAGGATGCCATCGGGGCTCAGCCACCCGGTTGTCTGTGCGGTCACCCTTTGACGCTAGGCGTGATCGTGCCGACGTCCAGAGGGGTGACGCAGGCAATTTCACTTGGCCGTCATGAGTGAACTCGCACGAGCCGGGGAGCACCGCCCGTCATGGGCATCCCGAAGATCGTGTGGGTGAGCTGGTTCCAAGGCTGGGATGAGGCCCCACCACTGGTGCGCGCCTGCCTGCAGTCATGGCGGCGGCGCAATCCCGAATGGTCCGTGCGCGCCCTCGACAATGAGCGCCAGCGGCAGTGGGTCGATGTCACCGAAGCGGTGCCGTCCGTGCGCGGGAAGTATCTCCCCGCGGCCGCCTACTCCGACCTGCTGCGCCTTGCCCTGCTTGATGCGTACGGCGGGATCTGGGCGGATGCGACCACATGGTGCGCCAAGGCACTCGATGCGTGGCTGCCGGAGGCTGCGCAGTCAGGATTCTTCGCCTTTGCTGGAGGTCAACGACATGGTCGGCCCATCGCGAGCTGGTTCCTCGCGAGCGAACCGGCACATCCGCTCATCTCGTCATGGTTGCAGCGAGCGGACAGCTACTGGGCCTCGCGTACGTCATTCCACGACTACCACTGGGTGCACGATCTCTTCGGTGAGGGTCTTGCCGAATCACCGGAACTCGCTGCTGCATGGGCCCGGGTGCCGAGTCGACCGGCTGGTCCACGGCATGCGCTCAAGGGACGACTGACGGAGCCGTGCACCGAGGAGGATGTGCAGCACCTCGAGGGTGAGCGGCTGGAGGTCTACAAGCTCGATCACTCCGTGCGCCCTGCCGTGCGCGCCGGCACGGTCTATCGTGCGGTGTGCCGCCTCGGTCGTGGGCGATCAGCCATCGCGCGTGATCACGCGTCGGCGGAGAACCGCACTGACGTGTCATCGAGCGTGACCCCCGGCCACACCCGCACCCCGGTGAGCAGTTCATTGCCCGCACCGATGACGGCACCATCTCCGATGACCGCACCATCCAGCACCGTGCCGTCACCGATCACCGCACCGCAGCCGACGATGCTGCCACGCACGCAGGCGCCCGCCGAGATGATCGCCCCATCGAAGATGACGGAGCCGTCGATCACCGCACCATCACCCACTCGCGCGTCAACCCCGACGACACTGCCCCCGGTGACCTGAGCAGTCGCCGACACATCGGCACCGGCCAGGACAAGCGCTGGTCCACGCGGTCCGGGAGTTGCGGGTGAGGGTGCCACACCGAGCACGAGATCGCAGGAGCCGCGCACGAAGGCCAGCGGTGTGCCGAGATCCAGCCAGTAGCCCGGATCGACAACGCCGAGCACGCGGGCACCCTCATCGAGCAGTCCCGGGAAGGTCTCGCGCTCAACCGACACGACCCGACCTGCGGGGATCCGACTGATGACACTGCGCCGGAAGACGTAGCACCCGGCGTTGACCTGATCGGTGACGATCTCCTCTGGTCGCTGCGGCTTCTCACGGAACGCAAGCACCGCATCCTTGTCATCGGTGGGCACGAGGCCGAAGGCGCGCGGGTCATCGACCCGGGTGAGATAGAGGGTGACATCGGCGTCAGCCGCCAGGTGCCGGCGTACCAACTCATCGATGTCCAGGCCGGTGAGGATGTCGCCATTGAAGACGAGGACGGGATCATCGGGGTCGCCGTCGAGCCGGCTGGCCGCGTTGCGGATCGCACCACCGGTGCCGAGTGGCTCAGACTCGACGGCGTAGGCGAGAGCAACGCCGAGCGACTCCCCTGCGCCGTAGTGATCGCTGAACACCTCCGCGCGATAACTCGTGCCGAGGACGACGCGATCGACACCGGCCTGCGCCGCGCGCGCGATCTGATGGGTGGTGACCGGGACCCCGGCGACGGGGAGCATCGGCTTGGGAGTCGTCATGGTGAGGGGCCGCAACCGGGTGCCCTGACCGCCGACGAGGAGGACCGCATCCACACGCACACCCTGTCACACGCCACGATGGACCCATGACGGCGTACGACGAGATCCGCGCGATGCTGGCCGAGGACGGTTCGCGACCGTTCGTCACGATGCACGACCTGCGGACCGGTGAGCGGGCCGAGCTCTCGGTGGTGACCGCGATGAATGCCATGGCCAAGACGGCGAACCTGCTCGTCGATGAGCTCGGCCTCGGACCGGGGGATGTCGCGCGAGTCGACCTCGGGCTGCACTGGCAGGCGGTGGGGATCATCGGTGGCTGCTGGGCGGCCGGGCTGGCGGTGGAGGCAGAGGTGGCCGGGGCGACAGCGGGCGGGTCGTCTCGCGAGTCGTCTCGCGCGGCGGTCGCGTTCATCGGGCAGGACCGTCTGGAGCGGGCGGCGGACCTGACCGGGACCGTCGATGAGGTGTTCGCGGTGTCCCTCGCCCCGTTCGGCATGCCGATCCGTGATCCACTCCCGGCCGGGGTGGCCGATCTGACCACGGCGGTCCGGGTCCACGGTGATCGCTATGCCGGACCGCACCCGGGCGATGCCGATCCGGCGATCTCTGGAGCTGAGGCGCTGACGCATGCCGGAGTGCTCGACCGCGGTGGGGCTCTCGCCCGGGAGGTGGGGCTCACCGCCGGCGGTCGCTGCCTCATCGAGGAGGGGGCGCTGACGGCCGAGGGGGTGCCGGTGCCGGTGTGGCTCGCCGCCGTGGGGTTGCCGGCAGCGATCCGGGGGTCGGTCGTGCTCGTGCGCTCGGACGCCGACTCGACAGTCACGGCGTCGGGGGTGTCGGACGCGCTCATCACTCAGGAACGCCCCGACGCCGTCCTCCTCCGCCGCTGAGTGCAGGCGAGTGAGTCGACCTAGACGACCTAGACGACCTAGATGACCTAGATGACCTTGACGACGATCTCGCGGCTCACCGACAGCACCGTCGAGCCCTTCGACACCACCGTGCGGTAGGTGTACGTGCGGCCCTTCGGCGCGATTGAGTCGATCGTGAAGGAGTACGCACCGTTGGCGGTCGACGTGGTCGTCGCGATCGTCTGCCAGCCAGCCGTCGTCTTCAACTGACGCGAGACGGTGAGACCAGCCTTGCGCGGTGTGATGCGACCGGAGATGACGACATCGGAGCCGCGGCGTACAGAACCTGAGGGCTTTGCCGCCGCAGTGACACCGGCCTTGTCCGTGACCGCAATCGTTCGCGCCGGGCTCGTCACCAGCACCGTTGTGCCCTCCACCGCAACCGTTCGGTAGTCGTAGGACTTGCCGGCTGACGAAATGGCCTCAATCGTGAACGAATAGGACCCGTCTGCCGCTGTCGTGCTCGTCGAGAGGGTGCGCCATCCATCCCATGCCTTGATCTGGCGCTGGATCGTGACCCCGCCGATCGCCGGATCGACGCGACCGGTGA
>CAZLHZ010000155.1:0-4609 GCA_964559285.1 uncultured Actinomycetes bacterium
CTCGGCGGGTCTGCGGACGGGACGCGAGTGGCACTCCTCACCGGATCTGCCTCAACTGCCCAGCGTCGTCGCGTGATGCTCGACATCGTCTCGGGTGATGCCGGCATCGTCGTCGGCACCCATGCGCTGCTGGAATCCGCGGTGGAATTCCATGACCTTGCCCTGGTCGTGGTCGATGAGCAGCATCGCTTCGGAGTCGAGCAGCGCGCGGCTCTGGCGGCCAAGTCCCGAGACGGCATGCGACCCCATGTTCTTGTGATGACGGCGACACCGATCCCACGCACGGTGGCGGTCACCGCATTCGGTGACCTCGATGTGTCGACGCTCGACCACCTCCCCGAGGGGCGTGCCGGGATCAGCACCCATGTGGTCCCGGCGCATGAGAAGCCTCACTTCCTCGCGCGCGCGTGGGAGCGGGTCCGTCAGGCCGTGTCTGAGGGTCATCAGGCCTACGTCGTGTGCCCGAGGATCGGTGACGAGCCAGCGTCCGACACGAAGACCGCGGACAGCACACCGGGAATCGCGGGCTACGCCGACGCTGCGGATGCGGGTCAGCGCCCGCCACTGGGTGTCCTCGACGTCGCCTCGCGACTGAGCGAGCGCGACCTCACCGGCCTGCGGGTCGGCATCCTCCACGGGCGGCTGCCGTCGGACGAGAAGGACGACATCATGCGCCGCTTCACCGCTGGGCCCTCGGCCGTCGATGGGATCGATGTCCTCGTCTCGACGACGGTCATCGAGGTGGGAGTGGACGTGCCCAATGCCACCGTCATGGTCATCCTCGACGCCGACCGCTTCGGCATCTCCCAGTTGCACCAGCTGCGCGGCCGGGTCGGCCGCGGTCGGGACGCGGGCCTGTGCCTGCTCGTGACGGAGTCGCTCGCGGGCAGTCCGGCGCGCGAGCGCCTCGACGCGGTCGCCTCGACCACCGACGGATTCGAGCTCTCCCGCCTCGATCTCACCCTGCGCCGCGAGGGGGACATCCTCGGCAGCGCGCAGTCCGGTCGACTGTCCTCACTGCGCCTGCTGGAGGTCCTGCGCGACGGTGACATCATCGACCAGGCTCGCGAGGCTGCGGCGGGAATCGTCGCCGAGGATCCGGACCTGATCCGGCATCCGAATCTGCGTGCCGCGACCGCTGAGGCCCAGGAGCGAGCCGACTTCCTGGCCAAGTCATGAGGATCATCGCCGGGGCCGCTCGCGGTCGACGCCTCGTCGTCCCACCCCGTGGGGTTCGGCCCACGACGGATCGGGTCCGCGAATCCCTCTTCTCCAGCCTCGACTCGATGCTCGACGACTGGGCGGACCTTGCCGTCCTCGATCTCTATGCCGGTGCCGGCTCTCTCGGTCTGGAAGCTCTCAGCCGCGGTGCCCGATCCGTGTGCCTTGTCGAACGGGATCGGCGTACGGCTGACGTCCTGGAGCGCAATGTCGCCACGGTGAACCTGCCGGGAGCGACCGTGCTGCGCGTGGACGTCGCACAGCTCGCGGTGCGGTCGGTGCCTGAGCCCGCCGGCCTGGTGCTGGTGGATCCGCCGTACGACGTTCCCGCGGCGGACGTCGCGCGCCTTCTCGCCGGCCTGGTGGATTCCGGGTGGATCAGGCCGGAGGCCCTCTGCGTCATCGAGCGGCCGACGCGCGACCCTCACGCCCCCTGGCCCGGGGACTGGTCGCAGATGCGGCGCAGGGAGTACGGCGAGACGGCGCTTTGGTACGGTCGCCCCTTGCCACCGGAGTCTGACCCCCGGTGATCCGGAGGCCGGCGGATGGCGCCGGGAGACGACGAAGGGAGTCCAGGTGCGCGTCGCTGTCTGCCCGGGATCCTTCGACCCGGTGACCTACGGACACCTCGATGTCTTCGACCGGGCCGCGGCCATCGCTGACGAGGTCGTCGTCGCCGTTCTGGTGAACAAGAACAAGGCCAGCCTGTTCACTGTCGAGGAGCGCATCGAGATGCTCCGTGAGGTCGTGGCGGATCGGCCTAACGTGCGGGTCGACTCCTTCCACGGACTGCTCGTCGACTACTGCCGAACCCACGGGATCAAGGCGATCGTCAAGGGCCTGCGCGCTGTCACGGACTTCGACTACGAGTTGCAGATGGCGCAGATGAACTACCGGCTGGCGGATGTCGAGACAATCTTCATCTCCACGAATCCGCTCTACAGTTATCTCTCGTCCAGCCTCGTCAAAGAGGTGGCGACATATGGTGGCGATGTGTCGGGACTTCTCCCGGACCTCGTCCTTGACCGACTGAACGCCAAGATCGCCGCCCGGTCGGGTGGCTGAGGAGGACGCATGGACGTCGATGCCAAGCTCGAGGACCTCATCATCCTTGTCGAGGATGCCAAGGGGATGCCGCTGTCGGCGTCCTGCCTGGTCAATCGGGACGAGGTGCTGTCCCTCCTTGACGACATCCGCTCCCTGCTCCCGGTGGCGCTTCAGGAGGCGGAGACCGTCATCACCACCCGCCAGGCGATCGTGGCCGAGGGTCCTGCCGAGGCGGCCCAGATCGTCGAGGAGGCGAAGGTCGAGCAGGCGCGCCTGGTCTCCCAGCACGAGGTGTACCTCGCCGCGGTGGCCGAATCCGAGGAGCGTCGGCGGCAGACGGATGACGAGCTCACCCGGATGCGCCAGGAGACCGACGACTACATCGACAACAAGCTGGCCACCTTCGAGGTCGCTCTCAGCCAAGCGCTGCAGGTGGTCGAGCGGGGTCGGGAGACGATCCGCGGCCGCCAGACCTACCACGAGCTCGGTGCCCACGTGGATGACGCCGAGTCGCGGGAGTGACGCGCGCCGCTGGACCACGGTGAGGAGGACGCATGCGTCGACCTGAGTTCCCACCGCTGACGATCGACGTCATCGCGCTGGGACGTCGCGCCGGGGAGCAGCGCATCCTTGACCTGGAGGTGCCCGCACCGGACACCCTGCGACTACCGGTGATCGGGGTCGCGCCGGGCAGTCCGCTGCACCTCCACGTGAGCCTGGAGTCGGTTCTCGACGGGATCTACGTCTCGGGGACCTGCTCCGCCACGCTCGAGGGGGAGTGCGCCCGCTGCCTCGGCCCCCTCACATGGCAGGATCAGGTCGCGCTCGAGGAGTTGTACACCTACGAGGCCGACCCGGACGATGACGATCCTCCGCCCCTCGTGGTGGATGACACCATCGACCTGGAGCCGCTCGTGAGGGACACGATCCTGCTGGACATGCCGCTATCACCGGTGTGCTCACCGGACTGTCCAGGACTCTGCCAGCGCTGCGGTGCCCGGCTCGCCGACGAACCGGGACACCGGCACGATGAGATGGACCCTCGCTGGGGGGCGCTGACCGCGCTTCTCGGGGAGGATGCCGCGACGCGACCGGACGACATGAGTCCGGACGACAGGAAGGACTGACATGCCCGTCCCGAAGAGGAAGACCTCGCGCTCCA
Source organism: uncultured Actinomycetes bacterium (assembly GCA_964559285.1). Lineage (GTDB taxonomy): Bacteria > Actinomycetota > Actinomycetes > S36-B12 > S36-B12 > CAZLHZ01. The sequence continues at coordinate 3,431 of CAZLHZ010000155.1, forward strand.
ACACGCGGCATCGCCGTTCGCAGTGGAAGGCGACCGCGCCGACCCTGGTGACCTGCAGCCGGTGCCGTGAGAAGCACCTTGCGCACACCGTGTGCCCCACCTGCGGGACCTATGCCAAGCGCAGGGTCCTCGACGTCTGATCCGGCCGTCCTCGCCGAGCGCATTGGCTACGCCAGCCCCTACGGGCTGCTCGCCCAGGCGCTCGTGCACCGGTCGTATGCCTACGAAAACGGCGGCATCCCGACCAACGAGCGGCTGGAGTTCCTCGGCGATGCGGTGCTCGGCCTCGTCGTCACCGAGGAGATCTATCGTCGGTTCCCCGATCATTCCGAGGGCGATCTCGCGCGCCTGCGCAGTGCCATCGTGAGTGCGGCCGCCCTGGCCGAAGTGGCGCGCGAGATCGGCCTGGGAGATCACCTTCAACTCGGCAAGGGTGAGCTCTCATCCGGCGGTCGGGACAAGTCGTCGATCCTCGCCGACGGTCTCGAGGCGATTATCGGTGCCTGCTATCTCGAGCATGGGGCGCGTGCCTCCGCCGATCTGGTGCACCGGCTCGTCGACCCGGCCATTGACCGTGCCGTCGAGTCCGGATCGGGACGGGACTGGAAGACCGCCCTGCAGGAACTTGTCTCCGCCCTCGGCCTCGGCTCACCCGACTACCGCGTGGTCGCCACAGGACCGGACCACGCACCCGAGTTCACGGCCACGGTCGTCGTGGCCGGTGCCGAGCTCGGTCAGGGTGTCGGTCGATCCAAGAAGATCGCCGAGCAGGTGGCCGCCCGCCTCAGTCACCCCCTGCTCATCGCCAGGCAGCCGGTGACGGCCGAACTCGCGGACGACTAGCGGTGCCGGAACTTCCCGAGGTCGAGTCGGTCCGCCTCGGCCTCGAACCCTGGGTCACCGGACGGCGTGTGGCAGGTGTCGACGTCCTCCACCCTCGATCGGTACGCCGCCAGCACGGGCCCACGATCGCGGATGCCCTTCGCGGCCGGACTCTCCTGTCACCGCACCGCCGCGGCAAGTTCCTGTGGATCCCGCTCGGATCCGCCGACCAGGGCGAACCGACCCTCGTCGCGCACCTGGGGATGAGCGGCCAGTTCCGGATCCAACCAGCGGACGCACCGGACGAGGCGCACCTGCGGGTGCGGTTCCGCTTCGACGATGACGGGCCACAGGTGC
>CAZLHZ010000155.1:4619-5505 GCA_964559285.1 uncultured Actinomycetes bacterium
CCTCGATCAGCGCATGTTCGGCGGCCTTCACGTCGACGACCTCGTCGATGATGGTCTCGGTGCCACGGTGCCGGCCTCGGCTGCCCACATCGCCCTCGACCTGCTCGATCCCCGGATCGATCAGGCGGGCGTTGCGCGGAAGATCAGGGCACGGCGTACCAGCATCAAGCGGCTGCTCCTCGACCAGACGGTCGTGTCCGGGATCGGCAATATCTACGCCGACGAAGCCCTGTGGCGGTCCCGGATCCACTACGAACGGCCCGGCCACGCGCTCACCCAGGCCGCGGCCATGGACCTGCTCGATCAGGCGCGTCAGGTCATGATGGAGGCGCTCGCGGAAGGGGGCACCTCCTTCGACGCGCTCTATGTGCGAGTGAACGGGGAGAGCGGGTACTTCGACCGGTCGCTGGCGGCCTACGGGTGTGAGGGCGAGCCCTGCCGCCGATGCGGGCGGGCCATCGTGCGCGAGCCCTTCATGAACCGCTCCTCGTTCCGCTGCCCGCGCTGCCAGCGCGCCCCCCGCCGGTAGGGTTTCGGCCGTGCACCTCAAGAGTCTGACCCTCAAGGGCTTCAAGTCCTTCGCGTCACCGACGACGTTCCACCTCGAGCCGGGGATCACGGCTGTCGTCGGCCCGAACGGGTCAGGCAAGTCAAACGTCGTTGACGCACTCGCCTGGGTCATGGGTGAGCAGGGAGCCAAGAGTCTGCGCGGCGGCAAGATGGAGGACGTCATCTTCGCCGGCTCATCCGGGCGTGCTCCGCTGGGTCGAGCCGAGGTGAGCCTCACGATCGACAACACTGACGGCACGCTGCCCATCGACTACACCGAGGTCACCATCTCGCGGACGATGTTCCGCAACGGCGGATCGGACTACGCGATCAACGG
>CAZLHZ010000156.1:0-5479 GCA_964559285.1 uncultured Actinomycetes bacterium
TGGCCGCAGTACTTCACGAACTCCTGGAACATCGGCCGCTGGTCCGCCTCCTGAAAGCCACCGAGGCCGGTGCCCATGGTGCCGGACTCAGGAGTCACGATGACGACGGGCGTGTGGGCCCAGAACGCAGCCGCGATCGCGGTGACGCAGTTGCTGATGCCCGGGCCGTTCTGCGCGATGACAACGCCGTGCCGGCCGCTGGCGCGCGCGTAGCCGTCGGCCATGTGCGCGGCGCCCTGCTCGTGGACGACGGGGACGAGGCGGATCCCGGCCGGGGCGAAGATGTCCATGGCGTCCATGAACGCCGACCCCATGATCCCGAACATGTCGGTGACCCCGAAGGACACCAGGGTCTCGACGAACGCCTCGGAGGGGGTCATCTTCCGAACACCCTCGACGACGGTCCTCCCGTCGGTACGACTCATGCCTGCTCCAATCAACACATTAAATGTATACATTACTCGACAATGCGAGTTTCTCCCGCATTCCTGTGACGCCAGCCACACCGTAGGCAGCGGCCGCGGTAGGGTCAACGACATACATCAATTGCGGGAACATTCCGGTCCAATAAGTGGAACTTACCCCCGTAGGATCGGCGGTCCCATGAGTCCACTCCCGGGGAGGCGCAGATGACGGACCTCGCAGTCCAGGGGCAGGGTCGACTGGCCGGATCCAGTCCGGTCGTGCGGATGTTCGCCCTGCTCGAGCTCCTCGCCGCAAAGGACAACTTCGTGTCCCTGCAGATGCTCGCCGCCGAGACCGGGCTGCCCAAGCCGACCCTGCACCGCATGCTCACGACCTTCGTGGCGGAGGGGCTACTGGTGAGGCAGACCGACAAGAGGCTCTACGGCACCGGACCGCGGCTGAGGTCCTTCGCCGAGACCCTGCTGATGAACGCGACCCAGCACGGAGCCCGTCACAGCGTGCTGCTCTCCCTCGTCCGTGATCTCGGCGAGACGTGCAACATCACCACCCTCTCGGGTGCCGAGGTGCTCTACCTCGACCGCGTCGAGACCAAGGAGCCATTGCGGTTCCACCTGCGCCCCGGATCGCGAGTGCCGGTGCATGCTTCTGCCAGCGGCAAGCTGCTCCTCGGGCAACTCGATGCCTCAACTCGTCACAAGCTCCTCGGGCACACCGAACTCGAGCGCTTCACTGACTCCACCATCGTCGATCGGGACCAGTTGGAGGCTGAGATCCAGCGCAGTCGTGAGCAGGGGTACGCCGTCGACAACGAGGAGTTCGTCCACGGACTTGTCTGTTTCGCGGTTCTCGTTCCAGGCCCTGAGGGTCGCTCCAGCCAGTGTGTCGCTGTCCAAGGACCATCACTTCGCCTCTCGCTTGATGACGGTGATCGCGTCCTTCCCGCCCTGAGACGCGCCGCCACAGCCCTGCGTGACATCGAACTCGAGAGCCGCGAGGCCTCCTACCGGACGAAATCGAGGAACTCCGCATGAGCAGCCGTCAGACTTCCCTCCCCGTCGATCTGCCGGACACGACCGTGAGTGCGCAAGAGTTCGGCGTTGCCTCCGATCTCATGGTGCCCGCGTTCAGCACTCGTGATGAGCACGTCCCTGACGTGGATCCGGCGTACCGATTCGATCCCGAGGTGACCCTTGCCATCCTCGTCGGATTCCAGAGGAATCGCCGCGTGCTCATTCAGGGACTGCACGGCACTGGCAAGTCCACCCACATCGAGCAGGTTGCCGCACGGCTCAACTGGCCCTGCATCCGAGTCAACCTCGACGGACAGGTCTCTCGGTTCGACTTCATCGGGCGTGATGCCATCGTGGTTCGCGATGGGCAGCAGGTGACGGAGTACGTCGAGGGCATCCTCCCGTGGTCGCTGCGCCGTCCGGTCGCCCTCGTGCTTGATGAGTACGACGCGGGTCGGCCCGATGTCATGTTCGTGATCCAGCGCGTCCTGGAGCGGGACGGACGTCTCACCCTGCTCGATCAGAATCAGGTCCTCGTGCCGCATCCGGCATTCCGCATGTTCGCCACGGCCAACACCGTCGGACTCGGGAACCTCAACGGGATGTATCACGGCACGCAGCGCCTCAACCACGCGCAGATCGATCGGTGGGACATCGTCGCGTCACTCAACTACCTCACTCCCGAGGCCGAGAGCAGGATCGTCCTCGCGCGTTCTCCGCATTTGGACACCCCACCGGGGCGCACTCTCGTCAATCAGATGGTCGCCTTCGCCGGGCTGACCCGTGAGGGATTCCGGGTGGGCGACCTGTCGACCCTCATGTCACCGCGGACGGTCATCTCGTGGGCCGACAACATCGAGGTGTTTGGGGACCCTGCACGCGCCCTCCGGGTGAGCTTTGCCAACAAGTGCGATGAGGCAGAACTCCCGGTCGTCGGGGAGTTCTTCCAGCGTTGCTTCGGCAGTGAACTGCAGTCAGCCTGACGACTCACATGGCGTCCTTCACTGACGACGCAGCCGCCCTTGAGGAGGCTGAGCATGCCTGCGCAGCCGCAGCTCGAGCTATCAGTCATTGTGATGACCTTCGCTACCGCGGTCATGTCTTGTACGCCGGTGGCCAGCTGGCACCGGTCCGGACTCCCTATGCGCATCCGGATCCGGATCAGCTGTCCCTCACCGACCTGCGCGGCTCATCGGACGCCATCGCACTGCGCCTGCGCTACTCCGACCCTGGCCTGCATGCAGACTCCCTTCCGGAGGATGCCTTCGGTGTGCTCATCATGGAGTTCCTCGAGCAGTTCCGAGTCGAGGCCCTCAGTTCGCCGGCAACTCCCGGCCTTCGGGCCAATGTCAAGGCTCGATTCCAGAACTGGTCAGATGAGGTCATCGCCAGCGGACTGCTGGAGAACGACCTTGGCCTGCTGCTGTTCACCGTCGTGTGGGTCTGCTGGTCCCGAGTGCTCGCCGAGCCAATTCCGGATCGCGTGAGCGATGCCACCGAGGCGACGCGCTTCGGGATCTATCAGGTGCTCGGAACCAGCCTGCGTGATCTCCGGCCGTCGATCGAGTCACAGGCAGAGTTCACCCGTCATGCCCGGTCCATTGCCGATGCCATCACCGAGCTCGCAGCGCAGTCCGAGCCGACCGGCGGCCGCGCTGGAATCTCGAACACCCTCGTGGCACTCCTCGACCTCACCTCGGCCGTCGATCTTGAGGCGGGCACCGGCCCAGTCGGATCCGGTCGACGCGCCCAAGAGCTCGGGGACTACGCCGCGTTCACGACGGAGCACGATCGCATCGAGGCCATCGGTGCCGTCGTACGCCCCGCTGCTCTCGCTGACTGCCGCGCCGACCTCGACGGGTTCATCGCGACGCATGGGCCGCTGTCAGCTGTCGCCGCACGGACCGCAGCTCGACTCTTCCCGGCACCACGCTCCCTCACCTGGCAGGACCAGGCCGAGGAGGGCTACCTCGACCCCCGACTCATCGCGCGCCGCATCGCCGTGCCTATGGACGATCGGGTCTACATGGAGCCAACCCTGCTCGATGAACCTGACGGAGCCGTGACCTTCCTCATCGACTGCTCAGGTTCGATGAAGTCTCAGATCGCGTCGGTGGCCTGCATCGTCGACATCCTCGTGCGGTGTCTCGACCGAGTTGGCGTGGCCACCGAGGTGCTCGGCTACACCACGGGGGCGTGGAGTGGCGGGATGGTGCGCCGAGACTGGATCGCCGCCGGCCGACCGACTCACCCCGGACGACTCAATGAGCAACTCCACCTGATCTTCAAGGAGGCTCGGACATCATGGCGCCGGGCGCGACGTGATCTTGCGGGTCTGCTGTGGACATCCATGTTTCGCGAGGGCATCGACGGTGAGGCGGTGCACTGGGCGATGGGTCGACTCATGGCCATACCCGCTGCACACCACCACCTCGTCGTCATCTCCGACGGCAGTCCGATGGACGGCGCCACAGCCCTGGCCAACGGTGAGCGCTACCTCGACCGCCATCTCGCCGCCGTCTGCCGAGAGGCCGAGTCGGTCCCATCACTGCACCTGCACGGGCTCGGGATCGGTCACGACCTGAGCGGCTTCATTCCGTCGTCGAGGTACGTCGACCCTGATCGTGTCACCGACCCGGCCACCCTCCGCTGGCTTCTGGGTGAATTCGCACGCCCCCGCTGAGCGGCATATTCCCGAATCTGAGATGTGGCGTGGTTGTCCGGCCACAGGCCGCCACCTAGACTGACCGCGAAGCGTCCGCACCCGAGGAGCAGACATGACCGTCACCCCCAACCCCGTCGAGGGCAAGCGCGTCTACGACCTGGACCGCGAATATGTCTTCCACTCATGGAGCGCACAGGGCAGCCTGAACCCGCTCTGCGTGGCTGGTGCCCAGGGGTCCTACCTGTGGGACTACGACGGCAATCGCTATCTGGACTTCTCCTGCCAGTTGGTGTTCACCAACCTTGGCCACGGTCACCCCCGGATCGTGAAGGCGATCCAGGATCAGGCGGCGCAGCTGGCCACCATTGCGCCACAGCACGCAGTCGAGTCCCGCGGCGAGGCCGCCAAGCGCATCGTCGAGGTGTCGACGGACAACTTCGCCAAGGTGTTCTTCACCGCCGGTGGCGCCGACGCTGTGGAGAACGCAATCCGGATGGCACGCATGCACACGGGCCGGTCGAAGGTGCTGTCCTTCTACCGGTCGTATCACGGCAACACGACGACCGCGATCTCCGCAACGGGTGACCCGCGGCGCTGGCCGAATGAATACGCCACCCATCACGTGCACTTCTTCGGGCCGTTCCTCTACCGCTCGCCCTTCAACTCCACCTCGGAGGCCGAGGAGTGCGAGCGGGCCCTGGAGCACCTGCGCCAGGTCATCATGTTCGAGGGTGCGAGCACCATCGCCACCATCATCATGGAGTCCGTACCCGGCACAGCCGGCATCATGCCGCCGCCGGCCGGGTACCTGCAGGGTGTGCGGGAGATCTGCGACAAGCACGGCATCGTCATGATCTGCGACGAGGTCATGGCCGGCTTCGGTCGCACCGGCACCTGGTTTGCCTACCAGAACTGGGACGTCAAGCCCGACCTGGTGACCTTCGCCAAGGGCTGCAACTCCGGCTATGTCCCCGTCGGCGGTGTCGTCATCTCCCGGGAGATTTCCGACACCTTCAACGACCGGGTCTTCGCCGGTGGACTCACCTACTCCGGTCATCCGCTGGCCGCCGCCTCCATCGTCGGCGCAATTGACGCGATGAAGGACGAGGGCACCGTGGAGCATGCGGCCATGATCGGCCAGAAGATCCTCGGCCCGGGACTGCGTGACCTCGCGGATCGGCATCCGATCATCGGTGATGTGCGCGGTCTCGGAGTCTTCTGGGCACTGGATCTCGTCACCAACCGTCGCACCAAGGAGCCGGTGGCCCCCTACAGCGGCCCGACGACCGGACCGAACATCATGGGCGAGATCATGGCCGAGTCCAAGAAGCGCGGCCTGCTGCCCTTCCTGCCCGGCAACCGCATCCACGTTGTTCCG
>CAZLHZ010000157.1:0-5469 GCA_964559285.1 uncultured Actinomycetes bacterium
GGTCTCACCGATGCGCGATGGGGTCGACCGCCCCCACACAACACCGCCGGCGATCCCAGCAGCGAGCACGATCGCGGCCGCGAGGCCCAGAATCCACCAGCGGCGACGGTCTCGACGCCCGGAATCATCCGCAGGGGTGGGCTCAACTGTGGCCGAATCATCGACGTTCAGCTTCGGGTCACCAGCCCGCAACAGCGTGATCGCCCGATCGACCCACGGCGCGTCCGGCACGGGAGGGTCACTCACCGGCAGCGACATGACAGCAACAATGCGATCCATGGCCGAGTCCAGATCATCACGCCCGAGGATGAGATCGCGTCGGCCCTCCGGTCCGAGATCTCCGTCAATCGCGGTGTAGGGGAAGGCGACCATCCACTCCGTGCGCAGGTAGCCGTAGGGCCACTCGCGCTGACGATCAAGGAAGCGGCGCACCGCATGCTTGGCACGCCGAGCCTGATCGATCGGATGAATCCGGCGGCTGACCCCGCCGTAGCTGGTGTGCCACTGGCCGTCCGTGTAGGACACCTGACCACCCTTGACCTCGATGACGACAGCGCCGAGGTCCGGCAGGAGCAGCAGGATGTCGGCTTCGACGTCGCCCGCGCGCGGATCGGAGAAGCGCACCCCGTGGAGCATGACGTCACCCTCACGCAGCTGCTCCCGAAGGGTCGACCAGACGAGTGCCTCGGAGGCCGTGTCGAAGCGCGGATCGGGTGGGTACGCCGCCGCTCCGCCGCTCACGGCATCTGACCCTAGTCCTCCGGTCGGGCCGTGTCGTGACTTCCCACACTTGTCGAGCCTGTCACTGTCGCTGGGGACATTGCCGAATGCTCACGACGCTCTCAGCATGGCCCCAAGGAGGCACCATGCGGATCGACCTGCACTGTCACTACGTCCACCCCGAGGCGGCCGCGCTCGCGAGCGCCATCAACCCGGTGCCCCAAGAGCATGCCTACATCTTCGCCAATGACCTGACCCGTCAGGTCAACGCCCGGCAGATGCAGGACCGGGCCGCCCTGCTGTCCGACATCCCTACGAGGCTGGCGGTGATGGATCGGATGGGCATTGATCTGCAGGCCGTATCACCGTCGCCCTTTCAGTACTACTACATGGCGGATGCTGCCCTGGGTGCTCAGCTGGCCCGGTCGGTCAACGAAGGCATTGCTGCCGTGGTCGCCGGTCACCTGGATCGCTTCGTCGGTCTGTGCACGGTGCCACTTCAGGATGCGGATGCTGCCATCGCCGAGTTGGAGCATGCGGTTTTGCAGCTGGGCCTGCGCGGCGTCGAGGTCAATGGCAACGTCAATGGGGCAGATCTCACCGACCCGGCCCTCGGCCTTGAGCCGTTCTTCGCTCGCGTCGCCGACCTCGGGGTCGTGCTCTTCATCCATCCCAACGGCTTCAGTGATGCGTGTCGTCTGTCGGATCACTACTTAAACAATGTCATTGGCAATCCGCTGGAGACGACGGTCGCGGCCAGCCACCTCATCTTTGATGGGGTCATGGAACGCCATCCGAATCTGAACGTGCTGCTCGCCCACGCTGGCGGTTACCTGGCCCACTACTGGGCGCGCATGGACCATGCGCACGCTGCTCGTGAGGATTGCCGCACAATCATCTCGCACCCGCCGTCTTCCTACCTGCGTCGGATGTACGTCGACACCATCACCTTTGATCCTCGAATGCTTCGGCACCTGATCGACACCCATGGAGCGGATCACATCGTGCTCGGCACGGACTACCCTTATGACATGGGTGAGGAGGATCCGCTCGGCCTGGTGAACTCGGTCGCCGGACTCACGGATGAGGAGCGCCGACTGATCACGGGCGCCACAGCAGCGCGCTTGCTCGGGATCGAGCACCCGTGATCTCGGCTCGTCAGCTGACCGTCAACGGCGAGAGTGTGACCGTTGACTGCCCAGATGACGAGCCCCTGCTGTGGGTCCTGCGTGATCGTCTCGGACTCGTCGGCACTCGATTCGGATGCGGTGAAGGTGAGTGCGGGGCCTGCACTGTTCTCCTCGACCGACATCCCGTCACCTCATGCTCGATCCACGTCGGTGATGTCACGGCACCGGTGACCACGGTGGAGGGCTTGGCGTCTTCTGATGGCAGGCTTCATCGAGTGCAGCACGAGTTCCTTGCCCTGCAGGCCGGTCAGTGCGGCTACTGCCTCTCCGGCATCCTCGTGCGAGCTGCTGCCCTCGTGGACCGGATGGGAGCACAACTCACGGAGTCCGACGTACGCCGGGAACTCGATGTCCACCTGTGTTGCTGCGGGGATCACACGCGAATCGTGGCGGCGGTCCTGCGAGCAGCCGGGGTGCAACCATGACCATGTTCGCGGGTTCATTGACCCCGGAGCATCGGATCGGTGACTGGATCGACATCACCCCTGACGGTCGCGTCGCGGTGAGATCCGGCAAGGTGGAACTCGGTCAGGGGATCACCTCGGCCCTCATCAGTGTCGTGGCCGCGGAACTCGGGATCGACCCGGATCGAGTGGTGTCCATTCCACCCTCGACACGGAGCCCTGATGAGGGCGTCACGGCTGGTTCGCTGTCCATGTCGATGTCGGGGACTGCGGTTCGCCTGGCGGCGCGTGCCCTGCGACGTGTCACCGCGACGGAGGATGGGCAGCCGGTCGATCTTGCCCGCGTGACCTCAGCCCATCGTGAGATGCGCGTCCTCGAGGTGCTGGGGGAGGGGAACCGTGATGCGGGTCATGCGGGTCATGCGTCGTCGATGCCGCGCCGAGAAGCGTCCCGGACCGATCTCATGGCGAAGGTGACGGGCGGGTCGGCGTATCTGCATGATCTGCGCCTGCCGGGACAGGTGTTCGGGCGGGTCATCCGACGTGCCCGGCAGCGCCCCACGTCCTCGAGCGCTGACACGATCGTTGCGGAGAGGTTGCGTCATCCCGATGTGCTCACTGTCGTTCGGGACGGTGCCTTCCTCGGTGTCATCGCTCGCAGCGAGCATGCGGCGATCCGGGCTGCGACGCAGATTGAGGCAGGCCTTGACTGGACACCCATCGCGGGGGATGTGGATCGAGATGTGTCACGCGAGAGTGGGTCAGGTGCCATCGACCGCGAGCCGCTCCACGCCACGGATCTCCCACCGGGCTCGCGCCGCCATCACCTGCGGGTCACCCGCCCCCATCTGCTTCACGCCTCCATCGGTCCCGTTTGCGCGATGGCGCGCTGGGACGATTCCGGCACCGGGCTCGAGGTGTGGACCCACAGCCAAGGAGTGCACCCGCTGCGGCGTGATCTGGCGCGGGCGCTCGACATGGCTGCCAGCAGCATTCATGTCGAGCACGTCCCGGGGGCTGGATGCTACGGGCACAACGCGGCAGATGACGTGGCCTATGACGCGGTTCTGCTCGCTCGATCCATGCGCGGAGTTCCCGTCCACGTCACCTGGTCCCGGAGTCAGGATTTCGCCTGCGGCCCCACCGGTCCGTCGATGGAGGTGATCGTGTCCGCCGACACCGATGATCGAGGCCGCATCCTCGCCTGGGACTGGGCCGGCAGTGGTGAAGGACATGTCTGCCGACCGGGGCTGGTGTCCGGGATCGCCCTGCTGGCGCACAGCGAGATCGAGGACGGCGCACCGCTGCCGGCATCAACCGATCCCGACCCGTCCATCGGTGGCGGCATCATCCGAAACTCCCGACCGCTCTATGACCTCTCCCTGCGCAGGTCAGAGTCAACGCTGCGCCCCTCGCGCATGAGAACCTCGGCCATCCGATCGCTCGGTGCCTACCTCAATGTCATCGCGACGGAGAACCTGATAGATGACATCGCTCGCACCCACGGAATCGACCCCGTGGAGTTCCGGCTCGCGCATCTGCGTGATGACCGGGCAGCTCGGGTGTTGGTGCGCGCGATCGACCTGTCCGGTGAGCCGGGGTCGGCGGAGGCGCAGGGCCGCGGCATCGGCCTGGCGCGCTATAAGGGCACGGGCGCGTGGTGTGCCGTGGTGGCCGATGTCGAGTGCATCGACCGGGTGCGGGTCCATCAGCTCGTCGTCGTCGCCGATGTGGGCGAGGTCGTCAGTCGCGATGGTGTCTTGCATCAATTGGAGGGAGGGGCCCTCCAATCACTCAGCTGGACGCTCCATGAATGCGCACCGATCAGCGATGGGCGAGTGGCCGCTGCCGGCTGGCCGGACTATCCGATCGCCCGGTTCTCAGACGTCCCCGCCGTGATCGCCGATGTCATCGATCGACCGGGCGAGCCCTTCCTCGGAGCGGGGGAGGCGGCGGCCGGTCCCACGGGTGCGGCGCTCACCAATGCGGTGACGGCGGCACTCGGGGTCCGACTCACCGACCTGCCCCTGACTCCCGAGTCGATCATCCGCGCATTGCCGTGATCGATAGGGACCGTCGGACGCGGTGTCGTCGCGATCAGACGGTGTAGATGTCGCCGGCGTACTCGATGACCGTGATCGGCGCCAGTGGGTCGCGGGCTGGACCACGCACCACGTCACCGGTGTCAGAGAAGATCGCTCCGTGGCAGGCGCATGCGAAATCAGAGGCAGCGGCATCCCAGTCGACGATGCAGCCCTGGTGTGTGCAGACGGCACTGTAGGCGAGGTAGGTGCCCTTCTTTGGCTGAAGGACAAAGGCGGGGCTGCCGGAGGCGGCGTCATCGAACTTGTACGCCGACCCCACGGGGACCTTCGAGGCGGAGACGATCTTCACCGCGCCGGGAGGCAGGGTGTCGGTCGGAGAGGGGCTTGCGGTGGGGCTTGCGGTGGTGGAAGGACCGGCGACGGTTGTGAACGGAAGCTTGGTGGCCACGGCCGCGGGGGCTGTGGTGGTGCGTGCCACCCAACCCGGCGACGTGCTCTACGAAGCCGCCGAACCCGTGCAGCGGACCATCACGGTGGTGAAGCAGTCTCAGGAGATTCAGTTTGCGCTGCCCGGTACGCGCACCTACGGGGACGCACCCGTGCCGTTGGCGGCAAGCGCTTCGTCGGGTTTGCCGGTGGGGTATTCTGTGGTGAGTGGGCCGGGGCAAATTGTGGGTGGCAGTTTGGTGTTGAACGCGGGTGGGGAAGTGGTGGTGCGAGCGGTGCAGGCTGGATCGCCGCTGTTTGAGGCTGCGCCGGAGGTGGAGCGCAGCGTGATGGTGGCGCGTGCGCCGCAGACCATTGAGTTTGGGTTGCCGCCCGGAGGGGTGTACGGGCAGGCGCCGCTGCTGCTGGTGGGCAGTGCGTCCTCGGGATTGCCGGTGAGCTTCTCGCTGGTGAGGGGGCCCGCGAGTGTGAATGCGGGGAGTCTGGTGGTGGTGGGAGTGGGTGAGGTGGTGGTGCGTGCGGATCAGGAGGGGAGCGCGCAGTACCTGCCGGCACCTGCGGTGGAGCGTTCGCTGCCTGTGGTGAAGGCTGCGCAGAGCGTGTCCTTTGAAGTGCCGTTGACGTGGCGCTACGGCGGAGCGCCGCTGCCGCTTTCTGCGACGG
>CAZLHZ010000158.1:0-5466 GCA_964559285.1 uncultured Actinomycetes bacterium
CTCCAGACGCACCTTGGAGGTCATCTGGGCCTTGAGGTCGTCGACCTGTCGCTCAAGGATCCGCACGCGCTCACGGAGATACTCGGTGCTGCTGGAGTCCGCTCCCGTCCACGGGGCGACCGACCCCTCCAGGGGCGCGGGCGCGGTGGTCTGCAGCTCATCGATCGGGCGACGTCGGAACATGTCGTGGACTCTAGTGACGAGACGGAAATCCGACCGGGCTCGCGCGGGACTCACTGGTCCTCGCAGCGGCCTCACCTGCCACGTCTTCGGGGGACAACTCCTCAAGGAGTCCCCACAACGGGGGCGATCTCGCGTCCCCTCAAATGGGGATGACCTTCGCCCGCCTCATGCGGTTCGGACAACCCGGATGATGCGCCGTCGCAGCCACACCTGCCGTCGGCCATCGGCGTACAACCGAAGGCGCGCCAGCTCCCAGTGACCGCGCTCCGCGTGCTCGACGAGCAGCGCCTTTGCCTCGTCACGTGAGGTTCCGCGCGGCATGGAGATCTCTCGGAACTCCCAGGACGACGCCATCAGGAGCCTCGCTGATTCCAGCCGTGATCGGGATAGCCGCGTGGAATCGCGGAGACATCATCGAGTGCTTCGCGAATCTGCGCCGGCAGGGTGAGCGACTCACTTGCGAGCGCCTGACGAAGCTGTCCGACCGTGCGGGCACCGAGGATGGGTGCCGTGACTCCGGGTCGATCCCGGATCCAGCTGAGCGCAACACTCGTCGCCGGCAACCCGAGTCCCTCCGCTGCGATGCACACCGCGTCCACGATGTGCCGCTGGTGTTCGCCCATGTGCGCGGACACGAATCCACTGAAGGGGCCCGTGGCGGCGCGTGAGTCGGCGGGGATGCCGTAGCGGTACTTCCCCGTGAGCACCCCTCTGCCGAGCGGTGACCACGGGAGGATGCCGATGCCGGCATCGAGGGCCGCAGGGATGACCTCCCGCTCGATACCGCGCTCAACGAGGGAGTACTCCATTTGCGATGACACCAAGGGGATACGGAGCGTGCTCGACGTCGCGGCAGCCCGGGTCAGCTGCCAGCCCGAGTAGTTGGAGACACCCGCGTAGCGCACCCGACCCGACCGCACCGCTTCCTCGACGGCGCCGAGGCTCTCATCCAAGGGCGTCAGTGGATCCCACGCGTGAAGCTGCCACAGGTCGATGACATCAATCTTGAGGCGCATCAGGGAACGGTCGAGGCTGTCCAGCAGATGCCGACGTGAGGCATCAAAGCGTCGCGACGTGCCGGGTCGGGATACCGCCTTGGTGGCGATCACCAGATCAGATCGTGAGACCGCGTGGTCGAGCAGGCTGCCGAGCAGCGACTCGCTCCCGCCATCGGCGTACACATCAGCAGTGTCGACCAGCGTGCCACCCGCATCGACGAACTCCAGGAGTTGCTCGCGGGCATCGAACTGGTCCGTTTCGCGACCCCAGGTCATCGTGCCCAGGGCCAGACGACCCACAACGAGTCCGCTGCGTCCAAGCGGCCGGGCCTCCATGGCCGATCACGATAGTGCGCGGCACGCCCGAGGGAGGGACGTGTGCGGGATAGGGTCGCGGCCATGAGACTCGGCGTGAATCTGGGCTACTGGGGGGCCGGGAATGACGCGGACAACCTGGCGCTGGCGCGCGAGGCTGACCGGCTCGGGTACGCCGTCGTCTGGGCAGCGGAGGCCTACGGTTCGGATGCGGCGACGGTGCTCGCCTGGGTCGGTGCCCAGACCGAGCGGATCGACCTGGGCTCTGCGGTGTTCCAGATCCCTGCCCGCACCCCCGCCAACACCGCCATGACGGCAGCCACCCTCGACACCCTCTCCGGCGGCCGATTCCGACTTGGTCTGGGCGTGTCCGGGCCGCAGGTGTCGGAGGGCTGGCACGGGGTGCGCTTCGGCAAGCCCCTCGCTCGGACCCGGGAGTACGTCGCCATCGTCCGCAAGGCCCTGCGCCGGGAGCGACTCACCTTCGACGGTGACTTCTTCACCCTGCCGCTTCCGGACGGTCCGGGACGGGCGCTGACCCTCACCGTCCATCCGGTGCGCGACCACCTGCCGATCTACCTGGCCGCGATCGGACCAAAGAACCTCGAGCTCGCGGGCGAGATCGCTGACGGGTGGCTCGCCATCTTCTTCTCCCCGGAGTACGCCGCGGACCAGATCGCTGCCATCACGGCGGGGCGCTCCCGGGCCGGGCTGTCCCTCGAGGGCTTCGACATCGTGCCCACGGTCCCGGTGGTCATTGGTGACGATCTGGACGCGTGTGCGGGATGGATCCGGGCCTACTCAGCCCTCTACATCGGGGGCATGGGCAGTCGCGAGCAGAACTTCTACAACCAGCTTGCGGTGCGGATGGGGTACGACGCCGCCGCGCAGGACATTCAGGATCGCTACCTTGCGAAGGACTATGCGGGTGCGGCGAGTGCTGTGCCGCTGGACTTCATCGACCGCACCTCGCTCATCGGCCCGCGGGAACGGATCCGTGAGCGGCTCCACGCTTACGCCGAGGCCGGTGTCACGACGCTGTCAGTGGCGACCTACGCGGCAACTCTTGAGGAGCGCATGGCCACGGTGCGCACCATGGCCGAGCTGCTCGACGAATCAGGGTTGGGAGAGTCATGACCTGGTTTGAAGCCATCGTGCTCGGTGTCGTTCAGGGGCTCACCGAGTTCCTGCCCATCTCGTCGAGTGCCCATGTGCTCGTCATCTCGCGCCTCCTGGGGTGGTCGGATCCGGGCGCGGCCTTCACCGCTGTCATGCAGATCGGCACCGAGCTGGCGGTGATTGCCTACTTCAGGCGGGACATCGCCCGGATCATCTCGACGTGGGCCCGGTCACTGGTGCGTCCCGCTCTGCGATCGTCACTGGATGCGCGCATGGGGTGGTACGTCATCGTCGGCACGATTCCCATCGTCATCCTCGGGGTCGTGTTCGCGAATCAGATCGAAACGGTCGCCCGCAACCTGTGGCTCGTTGCCGGGACTCTCATCGGGTTCGGCATCATCCTCGGCATGGCAGACCTGTGGGGGTCGCGACGCAAGTCCCTCGACACCCTGCGATTCGGCGACAGCGTCCTGCTCGGTCTCGGACAGGCGCTCGCGCTCATCCCCGGAGTCTCACGCTCGGGTGCGACGATCAGCGTGGGGCTCATACGTGGCTACTCGCGTGAGGCTGCCACGCGCTACGCGTTCCTGCTCGCGATCCCGGCCGTTCTCGGCAGCGGGATCTACGAGGCCCGCAAGATCGGAGGAGACGCCAGCCCGCCCTGGCTGGAGACCATCGTCGCCACCGTCATCGCCTTCATCATCGGCTACCTCGTGATCGCATGGCTGCTGCGCTATCTCGCGACACGCAGCTTCATGCCCTTCGTTATCTATCGGATCGGCTTCGGGCTCGTCATCATCACCCTGCTGGCGATCGGGGTCATCCCCGCCACCTGATCCGGACTATCGTGAGCGCGTGCCCACCGTCCTGCTCGTCCGCCATGGTCGGACCACCGCCAATGCCAGCGGCATTCTCGCCGGCTGGAGTCCGGGGGTCGAGCTCGATGAGGTTGGCCGCGAGCAGGCCCACGCACTTGGCCAGCGACTCGCGGAGGTGCCTCTGCAGGCGGTCGTCACCAGTCCCTTGGAACGCACCCGCCAGACAGCCGCAGCGATCATTGACGGCTCCTCCCGTGCCGTTGATGTCCACGTTGACGAGGCCGTCGGTGAGTGCCACTACGGCGATTGGACCGGCCGGGAGCTCAAGTCGCTAGCTCGTGACCCGTTGTGGAAGGTTGTTCAGTCACATCCGAGTGCCGTGGTGTTCCCGGGTGGTGAGGCAATGTCCGCCATGCAGCAACGCGCAGTGGCAGCGATTCGCGGATGGAACGAACGTCTCGGTGCCGATGCGGTCTACGCCGTTGTGAGCCACGGTGACGTCATCAAGGCGATCGTCGCTGATGCCCTGGGCACCCACCTCGACCTTTTCCAACGCATTTCATGCGATCCGTGTTCCGTGAGTGTCATCACCTACACGCCGACTCGGCCATTCGTCGCTCGCGTCAACGACACCGGGGTGGGGCTTGCCTCGCTCATCCCGGCAAAGGGTCGTCGCGGATCCGATGCAGCCGTCGGTGGTGGTGCCGGTTCTTCGCGGGTTCGCCGCGCGGCATCGACGCGTCATCGGGACTAGGCTCACGTTGTGGCTCGCCAGATCTTCGCGTTCGATCCCACCGAGCGATTCGTCGCGGGCACCGTGGGTCAACCGGGCGAGCGCACGTTCTTCCTGCAGGCGAGATCCGGCCGACGGGTGGTGTCCGTGGCACTGGAGAAGGCTCAGGTGACGCTCCTCGCAGAGCGACTCGATGCCCTCCTCGACGAGGTTGTCCGCGCCACGGGCGATCCGGATATCCCGGCGTCGGCACCGGCCGACCTCGATCCACTGGACACTCCGGTGACCGAAGAGTTCCGCGTCGGTGCGATGTCCCTCGGCTGGGATCAGGCCAGCCGTCGTGTCGTGCTGGAGATGCATGCGCAGATGACCGAGGACACCGAGATCGCAGAGATCGGTGATGACTCCGATGAGGAGTACGCCGACACCGTGCGTGTCTTCCTCACGGGATCCCAGTCGCGCAGCTTCGTGGCCCGCGCTCGCGCGGTCGTGGCGGCGGGACGACCTCCGTGTCCCTTCTGCAACCTCCCCCTCGAGGCTGCCGGCCATATCTGCCCGAGGGCCAATGGCTACCGACGCCGCAGCTGACACGTTTGATCCCGAAGTCCTTCGCGACCTCCTGGCCGTGGGGGAGTTGGAGATCGAGGGACGCCTCGTCGACGCATCCAATGCGACCTGGCGTTGCCGCGCGCAGTTGGATGGAGTTGAGGTGCACTGTGTCTACAAGCCGCGCCGTGGTGAGCGTCCACTGTGGGACTTCCCCAACGGCAGCCTCGGTAACCGCGAGGTGTCGGCGTACCTCATGAGCGAGGCGCTCGGGTGGGGTCTCATCCCGATGACAGTCTGGCGTGACAGCGGTCCAGCGGGCGCCGGAATGTGTCAGGTGTGGATCGATGTGGACGACAACGTCACGCACGTGGACATCGTGCCGCAGGGCGAGGTGCCCCGCGGGTGGCGGCAGGTACTGGATGCAACAGACGGATTCGGAGACCCTGTCTCGCTCGTGCACGCTGATGATCCCGCCCTGCGACGCATGGCAGTGCTCGATGCGCTCATCAACAATGCCGACCGCAAGGGTGGGCACGTGCTCAGTGGTCTGGGCGAGAAGATCTACGCAGTCGATCACGGTGTGACATTTCACGAGGACGACAAGCTCCGCACGGTTTTGTGGGGTTGGGCCGGTGAGAGTCTCGACGAGCAGATCATTGAGGATCTGGAGCGACTGAACCTGCAGTTCGGGGAGGTGGTCGAGGAGTCGCTCGCGGAGCACCTGTCCGTGACGGAGATCAGGCGCACCGGC
>CAZLHZ010000159.1:0-5461 GCA_964559285.1 uncultured Actinomycetes bacterium
CCTTGGACTTGCCGAAGTTCATGATCCGCGAGCCACCACCTTGCATCTGGCTCATGAAGAAGAAGAGCAGGAGGACAACGAGGGCCACGGGCAGGAGGGAGACGAGCAGGCTCACGAAGAGGTTGTCGGTGGGGACCACCGTCGTCCAGCCGTCGGGGATCTGGCCTGCGTCGTACTTCTCCTGCAGCAGTTGGGCCAACTGCACGCCCTGGCCGGCGACGTACTGGCTGCGGACCTTGGAGCCGTCCTTGAGGGTGAGCTCGAGGAACTGCTCGCGATCGATGATCGTCGCGGACTGCACGTTGTTGGACGTGATCTCCTTGACGGCCGCGCTGGTGTCGACAGCCGTCGGTCCCCCGATGTTCGACACGAGACTGGATCCGATGAGGACGAGCAGGACCGCGACCAGGATCCAGAAGATCGGGCCGCGGAAGAATCGCTTGGCGTTCATGGTCCCGGGGCCAGGCCCCTTCTCCTCCTCATTAACAGCTGTCCTTCGCGCGGGGAATCCGCGTCGAGCGCCCTCTGAAGGTACACCGGGGTGGCGGCATCGGGCCTGCCGAGCGAGAACGCCCGAACCGGTCCCGAATGTTCCCCCGACCGGGTGATCGGCTCACCCCACGCGAATGTCGGCACTCACCCGCTGTAGACGTGACTGGCCAGGGTGCCGACAACCCGCAGATTGCGATAGCGCTGCGCGTAGTCCAGGCCGTAGCCGACGACGAACTCGTCGGGGATGTCGAAGCCGACGTACTTCGGCGTGATGTCGACCTTGACCGCCGCTGGCTTGCGCAGCAGGGTGCACACCTCCACGGACGCCGGGCCACGGGACTGCAGGTTGCGCAGCAGCCACGACAGGGTCAGGCCGGTGTCGAGGATGTCCTCAACGACGAGGACGTGCCGGCCGATGAGGTCGGCATCGAGGTCCTTGAGGATGCGCACGACTCCCGAGGACTTGGTGCCGGATCCATAGGACGACACCGCCATCCAGTCCATGGTCACCGGGTGCGACAGCGCGCGGGCGAGGTCAGCCATGACCATGACGGCACCCTTGAGCACGCCGACGAGCAGCAGGTCCCGGCCCGCATAGTCCCGGTCGATCGAGGCCGCGAGCTCCGCGATGCGATCGGCGATCTGCTGCTCGTCGAGCAGGACCGATGCCAGATCGGAGCTGATGTCCTCGGGCTGCATGCGGGCTCCTTCACTCAGGTCCGGTCGAGGGGCTCTCGGGTCGGGGAGAGGCCTAGCGTGCCATGCCGTCGCCAGGCCCGGGCGCCGGGCAGGGCCACCTCCCCCTGTCCCCGCCAGTCGCTCACGAGCGCATCGATCGCGCGCACATGGTCGGCCGTGAGGGCCCCCGCGGACGCCCCGGCACGCAGCGCCGCCTGGCGCAGCACCCGGGTGCGCACGGCGATCGGGAGCGGACGAAGGACCTGCGGATCGAGGTACACCTGGGTTGGCGCGCGGTCTGCGACCTCACCTCCGCCGGCTGCGGCGACCGCCGCCTCGAGCGCCTGCGTCGCCCATGCATCGAGGGCGTCGGCATCCTCGCGCAGCAGATCGGCCGACCGGGCCAGCCCGCCGACCACCCCGGAGCCGAGGGCCGCGACCAGCCCCGGCAGCACCTCGTGTCGCACCCGGGCTCGGGCGTACGCCGGATCCAGGTTGTGCGGGTCCGTCCACGGGGCCAGACCATCGGCCCGCGCTGCCCGGCGTACGACCTCACGATCGACGGTGAGCAGCGGCCGCAGCCACCTCACCTCGCGACCGGCGGCTGTGACGCGGGTGGTCAGCGGTGCCATCCCGGCGAGGGAGCGGGCACCCGACCCGCGAGCCAGACGCAGCAGGACCGTCTCGGCCTGATCATCACGGGTGTGGCCGAGGAGGATCGCTCGCGCCCCGTGGCGGTCAGCCGCGGACAGGAGCGCGGCATGCCGGGCGTCGCGGGCGGCGCTCTCCGGTCCGCCCTCACGGCCGGGGGTCACGGCGATGACCTCCACCGGGGCGAGTCCGAGGGCGCGGCAGGCCGCCGCGGCATCGGCCGCCACCCGGTCAGAGCCGGGCTGCAGGCCGTGATCGACGATGACGGCACCGGCGCGGTGGGCGAGCTGCGGGGCCACGGCCGCGACCGCCGCCGCGAGCGCGAGGGAATCCGGTCCGCCGGAGCAGGCCACGAGGACCAGCGGGGCGATGGGGAGTGTCTCCGGCGGGAACTGGGCGGGGTGCTCCTCGGGCAGGGATCCAGCGGAGTGCTCCGCCACCCGCTCCAGCCAGGCTCGGACCTCGCGCCGCACCTGCTGGCGCGGATCCGTGTCGCGGCTCAGGCCGCCGGTCCGCGGCAGCCGCACTGGGTGACCGCCGCCGCGGCCTGATCGAACACCGTGCGAGTGGCATCGACATCGGGGGTGGCATCGGCGATGAAGGCGAAGGTGAGGATGCGCCGGTCGGCATCACTCACCATCCCGGCCAGCCCGACGACCTCGGACAGGGTGCCGGTCTTCGCGCGGACCAGACCGGCCGCCAGATCCGCGGGTGGCTCGCGGAAACGGTCAGCCAGAGTGCCGGTGAGACCGGCCACCGGCAGGCCGGGGAGCACCGGCCACGTCGAGGGTTCACTGCCCTGGGCGACGATCGCGAGCGCTCCGCCGAGGGTGGCCACGGAGACCAGGTTCGTGCGGGCCAATCCGCTTCCGTCGCTGAGCGACATCCCGTCGACGGGCAGGCCCAGCTGCCGGGTGTGGGTGAGCGTGGCCGCCGCACCGGATTGGAAGGTGCCGGTCCCGGTGGCCGCGGCCCCCGCGAGGTGGGCGAGGCATTCGGCGAGGGTGTTGTCAGACTCGGTGAGCATCTTCTGGACGAGCATGCCGACCGTCGGGGACGTCACGCTCGCCAGTTCGACCGCGCCCGGTGGGGCGGTCCCCTCGCGCACCTCACCGATCTGGATCCCCTTGGCCGCCAGCAGGCCGGCGAAGTCCTTGGCCGCCGCCGCCGCCGGGTCCAGCAGCCGCGAGTCAATATCCGGGGAGACTCGACCGCCGTTGATCATGAGGGCGGTGATCGGCGCGACGACCCCGGCATCGGGGTAGTCCGTGGGCCAGTCGGGGTTGAGGTAGGGCGCCGCGAAGAGGGTCGCGTCATAGACGAGATTGACCGACGTCGTGGTCCCCAGCGCCGCGATCGTCCGGTCCGCGAGCTCGGTGAGCGAGGCCGGACGCAGGGGTCCGCGTCCCTGGGTCGGGTCAATCTCGATCGTCGGATCCCCACCACCGACGAGCACGATGTCGTTCCCCGTGCCCACGACTACGGAGGTGGTGAGGACGGCATCCTCGCCGAGCGCATCGAGGGCGGTGAGCGCCGTGAGGATCTTCAGTGTCGACGCCGGCACCCGCGGTGTCGTCGCATCCATGCTGTAGACGGCATCGCCGGTGGTCGCATCGAGCACGACCGCCGACAGACCCTGACCATCGAGTGCCGACAGCAGGGGCTCCAGTGATGCGGCGACGCCCTCGCGGGTGGGGGCCTGGGCGGTCGACCCCTCGACGGGAGTCGGCGGGAGCACCTCCGCGGCGACGGGGGGCAGGTCTGCGGCAGGGACCGAGGTGGCCTGCGCGACGAGTGGTGGTGACAGCAGGAGGGCACCGAGGAGCGCGACCGTCACGACGGAGCGACGCAGGACCCGAAGCCGCTGCACCACGTGGCCTCCTCGACCGGATCGGCGTCGCATCTCACCGGCGACGATGTCATCGCTGCGATGTTTCGCCGCTGGGCGAATGCGGAACAACGTCAGCGCGTGAGCGTGCCCTCACACTAGCGTGAGCCGATGGCCCTTCAGAGGACGTCTGGCCCGGGACATGGAGCCATGGCATGACTCAGGATGAAGGCGCCCCACCTCCGGCGGCGTCCGCACACGACGCACCCGGCGCTGACACCGTCACGATCCTGCGCAGCATGCCCCACGCCGTGATCATCGTCGACATCACCGGCCGCATCCTCTTCACCAATCCAGCAGCTCAGCAGCTCTATGCCCTCCCGGCGGATGCCATGGGACGGCTCTTCGAGGACCTCATCGTGACGCGGGGCATCTTCGCGCGAGGCGGGGAGGGCGGTGATCGGGTGCTGTCGCGCCTGCAGTTGGAGACCTCCCTGCGCGGCACCGGTCGATGGTCCGGCTGGGCGCGACAGGTGGCCTGTGACGGGAGGACCCGGACGGTCGATGTCGACATCACCCGGCTCAAGACGGATTCGCCCGCGGAGGATCGGTTTGTCGTTGTGGGCCGAGACATCACCAATGCGGAGCGGATCCGCTATCAGCGGGATCAGCAGCGTCGACTCGCCCAGGCCGTCCTGCATGTCTCTCCCACGATGACCGTCGTCCTCGATGGCCTCGGGCGCATCATCATGGGCAACTCCTCGTGGTTCCGAGCAGCGACCGAGGTTGGTGACGTGCCCCTCGTCGGGGACAACTTCTACCGGCTGGCGATCAGCACCTCCCGCGTGGTCCCTGCGCGCGACGCACTGACCCTCGCAGGTGCTGTCGACGAGGTCCTTCGCACGGAGAAGAGCCCGATGGAGGTCGACGTGGAGGCCGTTGACGCCGCACGCGTGGTCCGCACCTTCTCGGTTCAGATCGTCCGGCTCATCGATGAGCTTGAGGACGGGCCAGCCATCGTCATGGTGATGACCGATGTCACCGTACGCCGTTCCCAGGAGCGCCTGCTCGCACACCAGGCCAATCACGATGCACTCACCGGCCTGTCCAATCGTGCCCTCCTCGAGGAGTCCCTCGTGCGGAGCCTTGGCCGCTGTGAACGCTCGGGTCGGCGGATAGCCGTGCTCTACATCGACCTCGACGGGTTCAAGCCGGTCAACGACCGCCTTGGTCACGAGGCCGGTGATGTCGTCCTGCGCGAGATGGCCGGCCGGCTGCTGCGCGCCTGCCGTCTCAGTGATGTCGTTGCCCGCGTCGGTGGTGATGAATTCGTCGTGGTCGTGGAGGACGTGGCGCGGCCGGAGGACCTGCTCCCACTCGCGGAGCGGGTGCTGGAGGAGTCGCGCCAGCCCATCAGGGTGGAGAACGAGGACCTCGTCATCACCGTCAGCGTCGGGATTGCCCTCTCCCCCGAGCAGGGCACGATCCCGACGCACGATGCGCTGCTGCGCGAAGCCGACACCGCGATGTACGCCGCCAAGCAGACAGGTGGTGACCAGATCTCGGTCTTCACCCCGGGCCTGCGCGCCCGTGCCCATCCGATCGGGGGCGAGGTGGTCCGCGCCGCCATCGCGGCCGGTGAATTGTCCGTCGCCTATCAGCCGGTGGTCTCCACGCAGGCGAAGGTCATGTCGGTTGAGGCTCTCGTGCGCTGGTCACATCCCTCCCTCGGCATCGTCGGCGCTGACCACCTGCTCACCTCATCGGGCACATCTGACGGGCTGTCCGAGATCGATGTGTGGGTGCTACGCC
>CAZLHZ010000160.1:0-5126 GCA_964559285.1 uncultured Actinomycetes bacterium
GGTGAACCACCCGCGCTCGCGCTCCCAGATGATCGGCGGATTCAGGCACTCCTCGATGGTCGTCCAGATCGAGAAGGATGGCGCGAAGGCGAATCCGTCGACGACGAGATCCGCCCCGTCGCGCACTCCAAGGTCCGAGATCGTGTCGAAGAGGTGATCACTTGCGTAGCGGGCGAAGACATCGGCCAGACCCGGCTCGACGCCCATCCCGACGAGCGCAAGGCGTCCGCGATCCGCCCACTGGCCGGCGACCGCGAACTGCTCGTCTCCCAGCTTGATTCCGGGCAGTTCATGGGGTCGAGTGGGGTGGGGCTGCGACAGACTCATCGCAGTGTCCACGTAGTCGGCTCCGGCGGTGAAAGCCCCGTTGAAGAGGGGCATCACGAAGCGTGGGTCGACGAGGTTGACGACATGGGAGATCCGATGGGCCAGACACGCCTCGGTCACAGCGCGTTCGTCAGAAGCGTCCAGGGCTATCGCCGTGAATCGCGCATCAGCCACGCGATCAACAAGGCGCCGCGCCCGCGTGCCGTCGTAGTCGGCGATGACGACACTGTCGAAGAAATCACGTCGCGCGGCGATGAGCGCTGCAGCCGTGCCGACGCCCCCGGCTCCGACGAGGAGGATCCTCACGAGCGCTCCCCCCGATCATCCAGCAGGGGGCGACGCGGATCCCACGAGTCGCCGCGTGCGCGACGGGCCATGGACGAGAGCGCCTCCAGCACGACGCGATTCGCCAGCATCGCGGTGATGTCCGCGTGATCGAAGGGCGGAGCGACCTCGACCACATCCATGCCGAGCACGGGGAGTTCCCGACAGATGCGCCGCACCGCATCAAGGAGTTCACGCGAGGACAGCCCACCCGGCTCCGGTGTCCCGGTGCCCGGAGCGTGGCCGGGATCAGCCACGTCGATGTCCACGCTGAGGAACACACCGTCACACTCCGACATGGCGATCGAGAATGCCTCATCAAGGCATGACTCCAACCCCCGAGTGGTGATCTCCGTCATCTCGTAGGACCGCATCCCCTGCTCGGCCATCCAGTCGAGAATGTCCGGTGGTGGCCAGTAGCCGCGCAGTCCGATCTGCAGAAAGCGATCGCCGCGGGCAGCACCCGACTCGATGAGTCGACGCATCGGCTGTCCGTGACCGATGAGCGACCCGAACTCAATGTCGCCTGTGTCAGCGTGTGCATCGAAGTGGAGGACGGCGACACGACCCCAGCCGCGAGCCCGCGCCACACCGGTGACATTCGGCCAGGTGACGGTGTGGTCACCGCCGAGGATGAGAGGAATGGTCCCGGTGCTCGCGATGCGCGTGACAGCGGCCTCCAAATCGGCGCAGGACCTGGCCACATCACCGCTGTACATCATGACGTCCCCTGCGTCCTTCACTCCGAGGTCGATCAGACCGTCGGTGCGCAGGGCGAGAGAGGGACGGCTCCCATCGTGACCGAGGTAGCAGGCGGCTCGGATGGCCGACGGCCCGAAGCGGGCACCGCTGCGAGCTGACGTTCCCCCATCGAAGGGGGCACCGAGGATGACGACATCAGCGTCCGCGTAGCTGGCCGGATCATCCAGGTCGCACGGGGGCACCCCCAGGAAGGTGTAGTCGGGTCCGTACTGGCTGCCATACCTCGTCATCTTCTCCGGCCTCTCATGAGTCGAACCCGAAACCAACAGCATCAGCGGCCCGCAGGAGCAGATTGCGTCTGCCTCCCCGATGGTCCGCACGCTCGAGCGAGGCGGTCATCACCTTCACACCCAGGGAGCGCAGGGGCTCCGGCGGAAAGGCCATGGGCTGCTCGCGGACCATCCGGAGCCTGGTCCGCTCGGTGTCACGTCCATCGAGGAGATCAAGCGCGGTGGCTGCCCCGAACCTCGACGCACCAACGCCGAGTCCCGTGTACCCACCGACGTAGGCAGCACGACCGCCCATGGTCGTTCCCCAGAAGGGGGCGAAACGGGTGCACGTGTCAATCGCACCGCCCCAGGCGTGCGTGAAGCGCAGTCCCTCCAATTGCGGAAAGGTCGCCGTGAAGTGCTCTGCCAGCCGTGCCCAGCTCACCTGGTTCACATCGAAGTCGGCATCGACTCGGCCACGCCAGTGGTGGATGGCGTCGTACCCGCCCCACAGGATGCGCCCGTCGGCGGTCGTGCGGTAGTAGTGGAAGAGGTTGCCGGCATCTCCCATACCGACTCGTGTATACCAGCCGATGTCGTTGCGCTGCGATTCGGTCAACGGCTCGGTCATGAGGACGTAGTCATACACCGGAGCAATCCGGCGGCGCAGAGATCGGACGAGAGCACGATCGCACCCGGTCGCGATGAGTGCCTTGGCGGCGCAGACCGCCCCCAGCGGCGTCCGTGCTTCAATCCCCCCTCCCCGAGGCGCAAGGGAGATCACCCGGCTGGACTCGTGGATTCGGATTCCGCGGCTCAGGCAGAGGTTCCGCAACCCCCATGCCAGCAACACCGGATCCACCATGGCCACTCCTCGCCGATCCCAGAGGCCACCGAGATACGTGGGCGAGTCCACGATGGACCGCACGGCTGCCTCATCGAGCCACTCGAACTCCAGTCCGAGGCAGTGTGCTCGATCGACCATCTCCTGCTCGATGGGAACCTGGTGCGCATCAATGGCCACGGTGATTTCTCCAGTGCGCTGCCAATCGCAGTCGATGGAGTTGTCGCGCACGGTCGACTCGATGGCATCCAGATTGCTCAGACCGAGCCGGATGAGCGTTGGCAGTTCCTGCGGCCAACGATCCATGCCGTTGCCAAGGCCGTGGGTGAGTGACGCAGCGACAAATCCGCCGTTGCGACCTGAGGCAGCGCCGGCCACCCGGTCTCCCTCAAGAATGACAATCTCTCGAGTCGGATCAGCGTTGCGAGCCGTGAGTGCTGCCCACAAGCCGGTGTACCCACCACCGATGATGACGAGGTCGGCATCCGCCATCGATTCCAGGGGCGGACACTCCTGCGGGGCTGGCCGATCGAGCCAGTAGCAACCCCGCTGAACCTCGCGAAGGCTCGCAGGGTTCAGGTCTCGTGGTGCCCGGGTGAACGGCACGGTCAGCCCAGACCGAGCTTCTTCCGACGACGCTGGCCAGCGATCTGGACCCCGAGCACGATGACCAGCGACACCAGAAACACGAGGGTGGCGATGACATTCACCTGCACCGGGATACCACGCTGCGCTGCTCCCCAGATGAAGATCGGGAAGGTCACCAGCGTGCCGGAGTTGAAGAAGCTGATGATGAAGTCATCGAAAGACAGGGAGAAGCCCAGCAGCGCCGCGCCCAGGATGCCTGGCATCACCAGGGGAAGCGTCACGTAGCGAAACGTTGCCCGCGGAGTGGCATAGAGGTCTTGGGCCGCCTGCTCTAGCCGAGGATCCATCCCCTGCAGTCGCGCCTTCACCGTCACCACGACGAAGCTGATGGTGAACATGATGTGCGCGATCATCACGGTCCAGAATCCGAGTGGGAACCGGGCGTTGAGGAACAGCGCGAGCAGGCTTGACCCCAACACGACCTCGGGAGTCGCCATCGGGAGAAAGACCAGCAGGTTGGTCCCCGACCTCCCCCGGAACCGATAGCGCACCAGCGCGAAACTCAGAAGCGTCCCGAAGATGACGGCCACAACCGTCGCGAGAAGTCCAATCTGGATGCTCACCACGAAGGATTGGCAGACGCCCGGTACTCCGCAGATGTTCGTCCACGCGTCAATCGAGAACTGGTTCCAAGACGTGTTGAACTTGCCTGCCGGCTTGTTGAAGCTCAGCGCCGCCACGACCGCGATCGGAACGAATAGGTAGACGAGCACGAGGATGGCAATGAACGAGATGACATGGCGGCGGATCCAGCGCATCAGACGAGGTCCTCCGTTCCAGCTCGCCGAATGTAGAGGGTCACCAGAACAAGAATCGCAGCCATGAGGATGAAGGACAGGGCGCTGGCGATCGGGTAGTCGCGGAACTCGATGAAGTTCGTCTGGATCGCGTTGCCGATCATCTTGTCTTTCGGGGATCCGAGGAGCTCAGCATTGATGTAGTCACCGGCGGCCGGAATGAACGTGAGGAGCGTTCCCGCCACAACTCCGGGCATCGACAGCGGGAACGTCACCTTGCGCAGGCCCGTGAACGGCGAGGCATAGAGGTCTCCCGCCGCCTCAATGAGCTTGGGATCGATGCGCTCGAGTGACGCATAGAGGGGGAGGATCATGAACGGCAGGAAGTTGTAGGTCAGGCCCGCGACGACCGCGATACCCGTGCTCAGGATTCGTCCGTCTGGGAGGACATGGATGGCGTTGAGGCTCGAGGTGATGATTCCCTCATCCGCCAGGATGGTCTTCCAGGCGTAGGTCCTCAGGAGGAAGGACGCGAAAAACGGCGCGACGACGAGGACGAGGAGGAAACCGCGCCAGCGACCTGCCCTAAAGGCAATGAAGTAGGCGAGCGGGTAGGAGATCACGAGGGCGAGGAGCGTGGCGATACCGGCGTACGCAAAGGACTTGATGAAGACGCCCCAGTACTCCGTCATTGCTGAGACGTAGTTCATGAACTCCAGACCGGGCTGATACTTCCCGATCTTGCCGGGGATCGGTCTTTGCAGGCTGGTGAGGAAGAGCGACCCGAGCGGAATGATGAAGAACACAGCCAGCCATGCGATGGCCGGAAGCATGAGCAGGTAGGCGATACCGGACCTGCGGCGGCTCGGTGCGGCTACCACCGCAGGTGCCTGTGTGCTCGGGACAACGGCCGGCATGTCAGCCCTCGTTTCCCGCGGTGATGTCCTCGTCGCCACTGAGGGCGAAGGTGTGCTGCGGATCCCAATAGACCTGCACCGGGTCACCCGGGGAGAACAGGGCGCCCACGGAGCGGTTCTGCTCGAAGACCATGAGCTCCTGACCCCAGGGCGCTCGCACAAGGTACTGCGTGGACACACCGATGAAGGAGGTGTCAGTGACGGTGCCGGAGATAGCGTTGACTCCGGACGGCAGTAACGCACCCACGGCAGTGAGGGCCAGCTTCTCTGGGCGCACACCGACGATCACAGCCTCACCGGCCGTGACGGTCCGCTCAGTCGGAATCGCGAATCGGACACCGTGCGCAGCCACGACGAC
>CAZLHZ010000160.1:5191-5444 GCA_964559285.1 uncultured Actinomycetes bacterium
AAGTGCCGGCGATGAGGTTCGACTGGCCGAGAAAGTTGGCCACGAACACCGTGCGTGGGTGCTCATAGATCTCGGTCGGCGAGCCCATCTGCTCAATTCGCCCCATGTTCATGACGGCGACCGTGTCGGCCATCGTCATGGCCTCCTCCTGGTCGTGGGTCACATGGACGAATGTCGTGCCCACCTCCGTCTGGATGCGCTTGAGCTCGATCTGCATCTGGCGACGCAGCTTTAGATCAAGAGCGCCAAGTGG
>CAZLHZ010000161.1:0-1421 GCA_964559285.1 uncultured Actinomycetes bacterium
CGCGCCGACGACGGCGACGAGCAGTCCGCAGGACCACAGGGCCAGTGCCGGCAGCCGCCCGGGCGGCTCACGGTGTGAAACAGCTCCAGGATCGGCGTACGCCGCAAGCCGGCGCCCCCTCGCGATCTCCAGGAGAACGAGCAGGAGGATGACGACGGCGAATCCGGGGCGCCAGCCCCAGCCGAGGGTGACGACGAGGCCGATGGCCAGGGGGGACAGCAAGCCCGCCACCGACGCGAGGGCGTTGGCCTCGGAAATCGCCGCCGGAGCGGCGGGACCCTGGTGGGCGACGAGGAATGAGTTTCCGCCGCTCACCAGGAAGGATCCCCCCGCGCACATCACCATCGCGGAGATGAAGACGACCGGCAGGCTCGGCGACCACAGGTAGAGCCCGACTCCGGCGAACACAACGACCGAGCCCGCCCGCATCGTCAGACCGCGACCGCGCCGTCGCGCGAGCATCGGGTAGAGGAACGCTCCGATGAAGCCGCCGCAGGCGAGGGCCAGGGTCGTCAGGGACCCGGAGGCGCGGTCGGCACCCAGCTCATCGCGGATGAGTGCGGCCGAGGCTCCGAGTCCGCCGAGGATCCAGACCCACGCCCCCATCTGGGAGTACGCCACCCAGCTGGGACGGTCCCGGACCGGTCGTGTGGGACGGGCACCAGGCAGGGCTGAGACATCCGCCGTCGAGGCGCTTCCGGCCGCCGCGCCCTCGGCGGACGCAGGTCCGGCCGAGGCGGTCACAACTGCGAGACGACGTGATCGATGCAGCGCGTGAGGGCGACGACGTCGGCCGGATCGACCGCGGGGAACATCGCGACCCGGATCTGGTTGCGGCCGAGCTTGCGGTAGGGCTCCGTGTCGAGGATGCCATTGGCACGCAGGGCCTTGGTCACGACGGTCGCGTCAATGGCGTCGTCAAAGTCGATGGTGCCGACGACGAGGGAGCGCTTCGCCGGATCACTGACGAACGGCCTGGCATAGCCGCACGACTCGGCCCACGTGTAGAGCGCCGACGACGACTCGGTCGTGCGCGAGACGCACCAGTCGAGACCGCCCTGGGCGTTGAACCAGTCCACCTGCTCGGCCATGAGCCAGATCGTCGCGAGGGCGGGGGTGTTGTAGGTCTGGTCCTGGCGCGAGTTCTCGATCGCGATGGCCAGATCGAGGATCGCCGGGGTCCAGCGGCCGCTCGCGGTGATCTCCTCGACGCGGGCGATGGCGGCGGGGGACATGAGCGCGAACCACAGCCCGCCGTCGGAGCCGAAGCTCTTCTGCGGTGCGAAGTAGTAGACATCGACATCGGCCGGGTTCAGCGGCAGGCCACCGGCACCCGAGGTCGCGTCGATGATGACGAGCGACTCTGCACCGCCCACACGCGACGGGGCGATGGCGACACCGGTTGAGGTCTCATTGTGCGG
>CAZLHZ010000161.1:1431-5428 GCA_964559285.1 uncultured Actinomycetes bacterium
GTAGGCGTCGATGCCGTCCTCACGCCGGAAAGCGGGGGCATCACCGGGCTCGGCGGTGATGATCGTGGGCGCGCCGAGATGCGGAGCAGCCTTGGCTGCGGAGGCGAACTTCGCCCCGAACTCGCCGAAGGACAGGAACTGGGCCCGGTCGCGGATGAGACCGAAGGTTGCAACATCCCAGAAGGCGGTGGATCCGCCATTGCCGAGGACGACCTCGTAACCGTCAGGCATGCCGAACATCTGCGCGAGCCCGGCGCGCAGTCGACCGACCTGCGACTTCACGGTCTTCTGCCGGTGCGAGGTGCCGAGGTAGGTCGTCGCAACCGAGAGCAGCGACTCGACCTGGGCCGGGCGCACCTTGGAGGGGCCGGAGCCGAAGCGTCCGTCCTGCGGCAGGAGGTTCGAGGGGATCTGGATGTCAGCGGTCACGCGCACAGCCTAAGGGCCCTCACGGAACGTGCTCGCCGGTGCATGACGCCCCTAGGGGACAGGGTGCCGTGCGTCATAGCGCAGAAACGCCGGGAAGGCTGCGACGAGCAGTCCGGTGCCCACGAGGCAGGCCAGACCTCCCGAGACGACGGAGAAGGCCTCGCCCAACGCGCCCGCCACCAGGCCGGCCTCGACATCACCGGCCCGCGAGCCACCGGCGACGACGACGGTGAAGATGCCCTGGAGTCGACCGCGATAGTCGTCCTCGACGGATGCCTGCAGGATCGTGTTGCGGAAGATCGCGCTGATGCTGTCAGCACCACCGGCGATGACGAGCAGCAGCAGTGCGATCGGCAGGATGCGGACGAGCCCGAAGCCGGTCACCGCGACACCCCAGATGAGGACGCAGATGACGACGGCCAGTCCGTGTCGGCGCACGCGGCCCAGGGGACCGGACACGACAGCGGCCACAAGCGCCCCCACAGCCGGTGCCGCTGACAGCAGGCCGACAACGGTCGCGGCACCGGCGAGGGAATCGGCGTACCACATTGTGGCAATTGCAGGGAACAGCGCACGCGGTGCACCGAACACCATCGCCACGATGTCGACGTAGAACGACATCTGCAGATTGCGCTTGCCGCGCAGGAAGCGGATGCCCTCGGCGACACTGCGCCATCCCGCGCGCGGCGCCACTCCGGAGGACGGCAGCGGCGGCATCGCGGGAAGCCGCCACATGGCCCACACGGCAGCGGCGTACATCACGAAGTCAAGGGCGTAGGCCGCGGTCACCGTGCCGGTCGCGGCGACGAGGACTCCGCACAGCAGCGGTCCGAGCGTGAACCCGAGGGTGAACGTCATCATGCCGAGAGCATTCGTCGCCGGCAGCAGCTCGACCGGCACGAGACGCGGGATGATCGCGCGGTACGCCGGACTGCCGATCGCATAGAGCCCGGCATGGATCGCGACGAGGGCGTAGAGCAGCCACACGGACTGCAGACCCGACAACGACTGGGCCATGAACGCTGCCGCGCACATCCACGTGCCACATCCGGTGAGGAGTGCGACCTTGCGGCGATCGAATGCATCGGACAGGGAGCCGCCGTAGAGCCCGAAGATGATGAGCGGCACCAGTTGGAAGATGCCGACGAGTCCGACCATGAGCGACGACTCGGTCATCTGGTAGACCTGCAGTGCCACGGCCACGGCCATGACCTGCTGGCCGATGGTGCCGATGCCGGTGGCCGCCCACAGTCGTCGAAACGGTGGACTGACCCGCAGCGGGGTGAGATCGGCGAGGATGCGTGCCATGGGTCGTTACGGCGACAGACGCTCGAGCTGCCAGGCGCTCGCATCGTCGAGTGCCGCGGCGGCAGGGGTGCCCTGACCGTGCCGACTGCGGAAGCGCAGTCGATCGTGCAGTCGCGATTCGCGACCCTGC
Source organism: uncultured Actinomycetes bacterium (assembly GCA_964559285.1). Classification (GTDB taxonomy): domain Bacteria; phylum Actinomycetota; class Actinomycetes; order S36-B12; family S36-B12; genus CAZLHZ01. The sequence continues at coordinate 3,299 of CAZLHZ010000161.1, forward strand.
CAGAACTCGATTGTCACCGGACGGATCAGCCAGCCGCCCCAGAAGTCCGGCACCGGGATCTCACTGCCCTCGGGATAGCGCTCGCTGAGTTCGCGGTACGCCGATTCCAGCGGCTCGCGACCGGCGATGACGGTCGACTGGCGACTGGCCCAGGCGCCCAAGCGTGAGCCATGCGGCCGGGAGGCGAAATAGTCCGCCACCTCGTCGCGGGGCAACAGCTCGGCGTGACCGATGACCGTGACCTGCCGGTGCAGGGCGAACCACGGGAAGGTGATGCTCGCCTGCGGATTGACGGCGAGCTCCCGGCCCTTGCGCGAGTCGAGGTTGGTGAAGAGGGTGAATCCCCGCGCGTCGACCCCCTTGAGCAGCACAGTCCGGCTCGAGGGCGCGCCCGTCTCATCAGCTGTCGCGAGCACCATCGCATTGGGTTCGGACAGCCCGGCGTCCACCGCGGCGCGGAACCACAGGTCGAAGGCGGCCAGCGGGGTGGGCGGCAGGTCGGCCTCGTCGAGGCGGCCGAGGTCGTAGTGCACCCGCAGGTCGGCCGGCCTCGGTCCCGTGTCGCTCACGGGGCGATGCAACCACAGGAGAGCGCCGTCCGCCGTCGACGCCACCCTGTGTGGGCGGCGTCCGTCGGGGCAGGTTGAATGGGCCACCACAGCACTCGACTCCCGGGAGCGTCCATGTCCGACTTCGTGCCAGGTCTCGAGGGTGTCATCGCGTTCGAGACGGAGATTGCCGAGCCCGATCGGGCCGGTGGCGCCCTGCGCTACCGGGGTGTCGATATCGAGGACCTTGTCGGCCGCGTGTCCTTCGGCAATGTGTGGGGCCTGCTCGTCGACAACGAGTTCAATCCAGGTCTGCCCCCGGCCGAGCCGTTCCCCATCCCGGTGCACTCGGGTGATGTGCGCGTCGACGTCCAGTCGGCGATCGCCATGCTCGCCCCGGCGTGGGGCCTGCACCAGCTCCTGGACATCGACGACGACACCGCGCGCGAGAACCTCGCGCACGTCTCCGTCATGGCGATGTCCTTCGTCGCCCAGGCCGCCCGCGGCCTGGGCCTTCCGATGGTGCCCCAGGCCCGCATCGATGAGGCCTCGACCATCGTCGAGCGGTTCATGATCCGCTGGCGCGGTGAGCCCGAGCCGCGGCACGTCCAGGCCGTCGACGCCTACTTCGTCTCCGCTGCCGAACACGGTATGAACGCCTCCACCTTCACCGCGCGGGTCATCTCCTCCACCGGTGCCGATGTCGCGGCTGCCATCTCCGGTGCCATCGGTGCGATGAGCGGACCGCTCCACGGCGGCGCTCCGGCCCGCGTACTCGGCATGATCGAGGAGGTCGAGCGGCGCGGTGATGCGGACGCCTATGTGCGCAGTGTCCTCGACTCCGGTCAGCGCCTCATGGGCTTCGGCCACCGGGTCTATCGCGCCGAGGATCCCCGGGCCAAGGTGCTGCGACGCACCGCACGCGAACTCGGTGCGGAGCGCTATGAGGTCGCCGAGGCCCTCGAGCGCGCGGCCCTCACCGAACTGCGCTCCCGTCGCCCCGACCGGGTGCTGGAGACCAACGTCGAGTTCTGGGCGGCGATCATCCTCGACTACGCCCAGGTGCCGCCGCACATGTTCACGTCGATGTTCACGTGCGCCCGGCTCGCGGGCTGGAGTGCGCACATCCTCGAGCAGAAGAAGACGGGTCGTCTCATCCGACCCTCCGCGCGGTACGTCGGACCCGCACCGCGTCGACCCGAGGCCGTGCCCGGCTGGGACCCCGTCATGGTCGCCCCTACGGGATACACCCCGAAGAAGTAGCCGACCGATCAGGCGAGCAGTGGTGCACCTGTCGCGGCGCGCACCTCGTCAACGCTGACACCGGGTGCGGTTTCGATCAGCTGCAGGCCCTGCGGTGTGACGTCGATGACGGCCATATCGGTGATGATGCGCTGCACCACGGCCCGGCCGGTGAGCGGCAGGGTGCACTCGCCCACGATCTTGTGCGATCCGTCTTTGGCCGTGTGCTCCATCATGACGATGACCCGCTTGGCGCCGTGGACCAGATCCATCGCGCCGCCCATGCCCTTGACCATCTTGCCGGGGATCATCCAGTTCGCCAGATCACCATGCTCACTCA
>CAZLHZ010000162.1:0-2476 GCA_964559285.1 uncultured Actinomycetes bacterium
GTCATTGACTCATCCGGCTCGGCGGCGGCGCTGGCGACTGTGCCGCACTCGGTGCCGCTGCTGCTTGTGGGTCTCGGTGAGGGCGCAGTGCCGTGGCCGCGCGCCGATGTGCACACCTCGTTCGCCTACAGTGCCGATGACATGGCCACCGCTGTCGAGATGGTGGCCACTGGTCAGGTCCGCCTCGGCTCGCTCATCAGCCACCGATTCGCACTGGATGATCTCGGAACGGCCATCGAGGTCTCAGCGACGGATGCGTCGGCGATCAAGGTGGTCGTCATCCCCTCACGTGGGTCGGGCGCATCAGGGGATGAGCTGTCGTCTAGAGGCTGAGCTCGCCGGCATCGAATCGGCGTCTGACCTCCTTGAAGCCCTCGGTCGCCACGAGTCCCTTGATGGTCGTGACGGCATCCGTCTCATGGACGACGACATCGATATCAGCACCGGTGTAGGCCGCCAATCGGAATCCCTGGAGTTCAAGCACCCGATTGAGTGAACGCTTCTTCATCTGCAGGACACTCGGGGCCGTTCGGGCGATGTCCAGCGCCATCTCCCGTGCCCGATCCAGCAGTGACTCGGCCGCAACCGACTCGACAGCCCACCCCCAGTCAGTGGCCTGCCGGCCACTCACCAGATGGCCGGCACTGAAGGACAGCAGCTTGGCCCTTCCCACACCGATCCGATAGGCCACCACCGGCGAGATGAACCCACCCCCGAGTGGCAGGAGCGGCGAGGCCGCCAGCTTGGCATTATCGGCCACGATGAGGATGTCGGCGAAGGCCGCAAGATGAGTGCCGCCGGCGATGCAGTAGCCATGGATGGCAGCGATCACCGGCTTGGGGTGATCGAAGATCTTGAAGAAGGTGTCCACGTAGCCGGCCTGTCGGTTCCAGTCGTCCACCGAGTCTCCCGGCTGGGTCACCTCCGGCGATGAGCTGTCGAGATCGTGACCGGCGCAGAAGGAACGCCCTGCTCCGCTGAGCACGATCACGCGCGAATCCGAGTGTCGCTCCTCATCCAGCGCGGCTGACAGCTGGTCCAGCATCTCCCGGTTGAGAGCGTTGAGCTTCTCCGGGCGATTGAGTGTGATCCAGCAGATCGGGCCATCGCGATGGATGGTGATCGGGGCTGACATGGGACTCTCCTCTTCAGGCAGGTTCATCTGAGGGTCTGACGTTGGGCATGGATTCGAAGATTCGGGCCGGTGACGCTGATCGCCGTCGGCGCCCCGGGTGTTCGGAGCAGGCCGGCGACCTCCCCGAGGATGCGCCCGGCACTGGAGCCCCGGTCAGCCATCTGCGAGGTGACCGCCAGCATCTCGTCCACCTCACGATCGGAGGTCATCAGTCGCAGGAGCAGTTCCTCATCGCAGATGCCGGAGCCGAATCGGCCCCGCACCTCCGCCAGCGTCGGCTGCGGCTGCACCCAGGTGCGGAACATCCCCGCGCGCGGCTGGGTGAGGATCCGGTCCAGGACGTCTGGATCAATGACCGATGGCACCGGGCCGTAGTGGCCGAGGACGTACTGGATGACCTCATCCGGCACGAGCGAGTAGCGGTCTCCCGTGATGACGTTGAGCACTGACTGCACTCCCATGAACTGGGAGAAGGGGGTTGCCATGACGGGTTGACCCAGCTCGCGGCGTACCCGAGGAATCTCCGCCAGCACCTCCGGGAGTCGGTGGGACATCCCGTGCTGGGCCAACTGGTTCTTCAGCGTGCCGGTCATCCCACCGGGGAGCTGGTGGTCGTAGATCCGCGGGTCGAACTCCGCCATGGCGCCGGGAGCGAAACCCGCATCCTGCGCGGCCCACAGGAAGGTGCGCTCCACCGGCTCGAGCTGTGACACATCGAGATCATGGTCGTATCCGAGGTGCTCGAGGATTGGGATCATGCCCTCGGTCGATGGCAGTGAGGGCCCATTGGCCATCGGGCGCGACGCCGTGTGGATCATCGTGAAGCCCGCAGCGATGGCCTCTACGTAGTTGTGCTGGGCGAGACCGGTCGTGTTGTGACAGTGGATCTCCAGCTTCACGTTTCCGGTGGCCGCGCGCAGACTCGGCAGGAGGGTGGCGGCTCGCTCCGGCGTCAGCACCCCGGCCGCATCCTCCACATAGATCGATGTGACACCGGGCCACGTGGCCATCTCCCGTGCCCGACTCGCGAAGAAGTCATCAGTGTGGACATCGGTGAGGCCATACATCACGGATGGCACGGGAGTGCCACCGGCATCATGAATGGCCTTCGCCATCCGCTGCATCGTGGGAAGGTCGTAGAGGCAGTCATAGAGCCAGAAGCTCGTCACGCCGTGACGGATGAGGACCTGCACCCACAGGTCCATGATGCAGTCCGGAGTGAATCCCATTCCGAGGATATTGCGCGATCGCATTCCGGATCGCACGACGCTGTTCGGCAGACCCGCGACAAGGAAGTCCAGTGACGCCCATGGGTCATCGCGAAACTGGCGGAGGAGCACG
>CAZLHZ010000162.1:2486-5414 GCA_964559285.1 uncultured Actinomycetes bacterium
GTGAGATCGACGACGGTGAAGCCGGTCCGATCGATGTGCGGGAGTGCCTCTGCCGCATGATGGGAGCGCATGCGCAGACCCCACAGGCTCTGCTGACCATCACGAAGTGTCTGGTCGACGAACTCCACCTTCATCGCTTCTCCACCCCTTCATATCGGTCGTGGTCAGCGAAGAGAGATCAGGCGATGAGGCCGGAAACGAGCTCTCGACGCACCAGCATGGAGCGAAGGTAGAAGTGCAGACCCATCTCCCAGGTGAATCCCATGCCGCCGTGCACCTGAATGGCGCTCTGGGCAACCTTGAGCGAGGTCTCGACCGCGTAGCGAATCGCCCGATACGCGTTGTCGCTGTCCATGGCAGCCCAGATGACCGCGGTGTCGGCGTACTCCGCATCCGAGTGCATGTCGGCGAGACGGTGCTTCACGGCCTGGAAGCTTCCGATCGGCTTGCCGAACTGCTCGCGCACGCGCGCGTAGTCCACGGACAGGTCGACGAGATGCTGGGCCGCACCGACGCACTCGGCGGCCCACAGGATCGCGAGTTCACGAGAGGCATCCGCGGAGATCTGCGTCGCCCACGGCAGCACAGCCGTGCGAAGCACCGGGGCAAAGCCCTCCTCGACGGCGCCGTCAGGAGCGACGAGCTCATCGCCCGCCTGTCCGACGGTGCGCAGCACCCGCGTCTGCGGATCCGCACCCCATGGGACGAGAGCACTGCCCGAGCGCCCTGTGGGTCGGATGACGGCCACGGACACCGGGGCCTGGCTGTCGCGCGCCGCTGGTGACCAGCGCTTGGCCCAGATCGTCTCCAGCAGCGGCGTCGGCAACGCGGTCTCCCCGAGGACGCGGGCGATCTCCACGAGATCGCGCAGATCTGCACCACCGCCACCCTCGTCTTCCGAGACCCCCACCTGATCCCACTCGCCGGAGATGAACTCCGACCACGGGACAGGCACGAGATAGGCATACTCCGCGACGGGCTTGGCAGCAATGCCCCGGGTGGCCATCTCACGGATCGCCTCACCGGAGAGCTGTCCGATCTCGCCGGCAAGAAGGGTCTGAGTCATCGCGGAAGTCCCAACACTCGGTCGCCAATGATGTTGCGCTGGATCTCGTTGGATCCTGAGTAGATCGTTGCCGCCCGTGTGTCGAGGTACTGGCTGCGCCAGTGCTCCTCGTGATCGGGGCAGGCCTCACGCATGGCAAGCTCGGTCAGCTCCTGCCACAGCTCACTCCACATGATCTTGAGCATGCAGGTGCGCCGGAAGAACGCGGTGTCGTCGTTCTCGTAGTCCAGGGCCTTGAGTACCTGGTAGCGCACCAGCTCGATGCGGGTGCTCAGCTCATCGGCCTCAGCACGTCCCTGAGGAGTGCGTGCGCAGCAGCCGAGGAGAACATCGGCATCTCCCCGCAGTTCGACATAGCGCGTGACAGCCTCAATGCCACCTCGCTCGGAGGTGAGGGTCGTCATCGCCACCTTCCAGCCCTCGCCCTCCTCACCCACGAGGTCCTCATCGGCCACAAATGCCTCGTCGAGAAACACCTCCGCGAAGTGGGAGGAACCCGAGATCTGCCGGATCGTCCGGAAAGTGATTCCGGGCTGATCCATGTCGAGCAGGAAGAAGGAGAGGTTGCGATAGCGCGGAGCCGTCGTGCTCGTGCGCGCCAGAAGGATGCACTTCTGGGCATACTGCGCGAAGCTGGTCCAGATCTTCTGACCCGACACGAGCCATCCACCCTCGACCTTCTTCGCGAGAGTCGTGACCGAGGCGAGGTCGGATCCCGCACCCGGCTCCGAGAAGCCCTGGCACCAGACCTCCTCACCGCGCAGGATCGGTGGGATGTAGCGATCGCGCTGCCACTGGGTGCCGTGCGCGAGGATCGTCGGCGTCGCGAGGATCTTGCCGATGCGGCCGATGCCCTCGGGTGCATGTGCCCGTGCCGCGAGCTCGAAGAAGAGCACCTCCTCGCGCAGTGACATGCCCTTGCCGCCGATGCTCGTCGGCAGCGAGAGACCGGAGTAGCCGCCAGCGAAGAGCTGCCGGTCCCACTCGGCGCGGATCTGGACGGTCTCCTCCTCCGTGAGGGCTGACCGCTGGGTGCGCCATCGCTCCGGGACCGCATCATCGAGCCAGCGGCGCGCCTGATCGAGGAAGTCTGTCCTCTCATCCACCGTGGTCATGGGGAGCACTCCTTGAGAATCGTCCAAACGGTTGTTTGAATATCATAGCGCCCCGGGCGCACCTGTCAACCGTTATCCGGTGTGGCGGGATCCTCCAGAACGGGCCGCAGCACCTCCACCTGGGCGAGGATCTCCGCATCCAGGGCCGCGCTGAGCTCCCAGTCACAGGCGCAATTCACCATATCCTTCGTCAGCCCGAAGGCGACCGGTGCCGCATCGGCGAGGGCCGCCTCCAGCCGGTCGGCCTCGATCCGGAACTCCTCCGCTGACCACGCGCGGGCGGCCAGCCCCCAGTCGACCGCCTCGCGGGCGCGCACCTCACGACCGGTGAGCAGAAGGTCCTTCGCGCGCAGCGGGCCGAGCTGACGGGACAGCCAGAACGCGGTGCCGACGTCAGGGACCAGTCCACGCGCGAGGAAGGGGAAGGTGAAGACAGCGGTGTCGTCGACAAGGACAAGGTCGCAGGCGAGCGCCAGACCGACCCCGGCTCCACTGGCATATCCGCGCACCTCGGCGACGACAGGCTTCATCATCGTGGTGATCTGCGTGACGATGATCTTCGCCATCTCCAGCTTCGCCGTCACATCGGCTGCCGTCCGACCCGGCTCCTTGAGATCTCCGCCCGCGCAGAAGGCACGGTCATCGCCAGCGAGGACGACGCCCCGGACCTGCGGGTCGACTGCCGCCTCTCTCAGCAGGCGCTCCAATTCCCGACGCATTGCCCAGTTGATGGCGTTGCGCGCCTCG
>CAZLHZ010000163.1:0-5411 GCA_964559285.1 uncultured Actinomycetes bacterium
CAGCGCCTCAGCGGGCCAGGTAGGCGAGGAGATCCTGCCGGGTCACGATGCCCGCGGGCCGACCGTCGACGGTGACGATGGCCGCATCCGAGGTGTGGAGGGCCTCGATGGCTGCTGAAACCGGCTCACCGGCACCGATCATGGGCAGCCCGGGCGACATGTGCCGATCGAGCGGGTCAGCGAGTTGGGCGCGGCCGGTGAAGAGCGCGTCGAGCAGATCCTTCTCGACGATCGACCCGACGACCTCCGCCGCCATGACGGGCGGCTCGGCGCGCACGACGGGCAGCTGCGAGACTCCGAACTCGCGCAGGATGTCGATGGCCTCGCGCACCGTCTCGGTGGGGTGCGCGTGCACGAACTCCGGCAGCTGCCCCTCCTTGCCGCCGAGCACGTCGCCGACGGTTCGTTCCGTGCCCGACTGCAGGAAGCCGTACGACGCGAGCCAGTCGTCGTTGAACACCTTCGACAGGTAGCCGCGGCCACTGTCCGGCAGCAGGACGACGACGAGCGCATCGGGCGGGGCCGCCGCCGCGACCCGCAGAGCCGCGACGACCGCCATCCCGCATGAGCCTCCGACGAGCAGCCCCTCCTCGCGGGCGAGGCGCCGGGTCATGTCGAATGAGTCGCGATCCGAGACGGCGACGATCTCATCGCACACCGTGCGGTCGTACGCCGATGGCCAGAAGTCCTCGCCCACACCTTCGACGAGGTAGGGGCGACCGGTCCCACCGGAGTAGACCGACCCGACGGGGTCAGCGCCGATGACGCGGACCGTGCCGCCGCTGACCTCCTTGAGGAATCGACCGGTGCCGCTGATGGTGCCGCCCGTGCCGACACCGGCAACGAAGTGGGTGATGCGGCCGTCGGTCTGCTCCCAGATCTCAGGACCCGTCGTCTCGTAGTGCGACCGCGGATTGTTGGGATTGGAGTACTGATCGGGCTTCCAGCCGCCGGGGATCTCGCGGGCAAGGCGGTCGCTCACGGAGTAGTAGGAGCGGGGATCCTCGGGGTCCACGGCGGTCGGGCACACGACGACCTCGGCGCCGTAGGCGCGCAGCACATCGCGCTTGTCCTTGGACACCTTGTCTGGGCAGACGAAGACGCATTTGTAGCCGCGCTGCTGCGCGACGAGGGCGAGCCCAACGCCGGTGTTGCCGCTCGTCGGCTCGATGATCGTGCCGCCCGGCTTCAGCAGTCCCTCCCGCTCTGCCGCGTCGATCATCCGAACCGCGATGCGGTCCTTCACCGATCCGCCGGGGTTGACGTACTCCACCTTCGCGGCAACCGTGGCGGAGATCCCCGCGGTCACCTTCGAGAGTCGGACGAGGGGCGTGTGGCCGATGAGGTCGACGACCGAGTCATGGATGCGCACTCCGTGAGCGTAGCCCGCGGCCTACCCTTGGGCGCTATGGCCGCACGCATCATCACGCTGGCACCGGGGGTCCACCGCATCCCGACCTCCGGCGACTTCATCAACTCCTATGCCCTGGTCGACGCCGACGGGTCCGTGACCCTCGTCGACTGCGGTCTCAAGCGTGCGCCCCGCACGATCGTGTCCGCACTCGCGGCGATCGGGAAGCATCCGTCTGATGTGCAGCGCATCCTGCTCACGCACGCGCACTTCGACCATGTCGGCGGGGCCGCGGAGATGGTCCAGCTGAGCAGGGCCGACGGCGTCGACGTCCACACCGATGATGCGGGGTACGTCGAGACTGGGCAGAAGGTGCCCGGGGACGCGTCGACGACCTCGGGACGTCTCTTCGCCCGCGCTCCGTGGGGGTCCTTCGCCCCGGCTCCGGTGGCGGCACGACTCGTGGACGGGCAGGTCCTCGACATCGCCGGCGGGGTGCGGATCATCCACACACCCGGTCACACACCCGGCCACGTCTCGCTCCTGCACGAGGGCAGCGGCACGCTCATCACCGGCGACTCGATCTTCAACATGAATTCCCGGCTCAGCTGGCCGACGAAGGTGTTCTGCACGTCGTTCCGGCAGAACGTGCAGACAGCCGCGGTCCTCGGCGAGCTCGACTACTCGATCGCCGCCTTCACCCACGGCCCGGAGATCCGCGACCGCGCCCGGGAGCAGGTGCGCACCTTCCTGTCGAGTCGGTCAGGTGGCTGATTCTCGCGCGCGAAGTGCCCCTCTCGCGCGCGAACGGAACGGTGTGGTCGCTGAACGCGCCCCTTGAGCAGCCACACCGTTCCGTCGACGCGGGGGTGGGGGTGGGGGGTGAGCGTCGGTCAGGTGGCTGACGAGCTCGCGGTCACCCGGAACACCGGCACATAGCGACCGGCCTTGCGCTCGTACATCGGGAAGAGCGGCCAGGCCGTCGTCAGGTGCGCGTAGAGCGCATCACGATCGGCACCGGTGACCTCGGTGATCATCCCCGGCCAGCGCCGACCCTCCACCTCGAACTCGCAGGGGGCATGCTCGCGGGCATTGAAGACCCAGCCCGGGGTCTTTGCCTGACCGCCATTGGATCCGGTGACGATCCAATCCGAGCCGACCCGCACACTCAGCAGGGGCGTCGTCCGCCACTGACCGCTGCGTCGACCGAGCGTCGTGAGCCAGGCGATCCGACCACCGCGCGGAAGGCGGCTCCACAGCCGACCGCCGGTGCGGCGATGGACGGCAAGGTGAACGACCGTGACGGAGCGGACGAAGGCGCCCCAGAGTGCGTCGTACACCCGCTTGCCCATGGCTGCAGTATGGCCCGCTCGCGCACGCGGGAGTTGCGCCGCGCGGGTACTAGCCTGCGGGCGTGCCCGAGGAGCTGCCGGTCGAGATGTCGCGTCTGGTCGAGCGACTGCGCTCCCTGCCGCTGGCCCGATTGGCGGCGGCCATCGAGCCCGGGGCGGCCAGTCGCGGGGATCTCGCCCGTGATCTCGCCCAGCACCTAGCCGATGTGGCCGCCGCGATCGAGGGCCGTCCGGTGCGGGCGATCCCGCGCCTGTCCGATGAGTACGCCGGTGACCAGGTGGCCGTGACCGCGCGCGACCTTGCCGCCGCCGTGCGTCATGGCGGTGCCCTCGGGGGTGGCGGGGATGGTGTGCATGACGACATCGCGAACCGGCTGGCCGACTGCATCGCGCGGGTGCGCGAGCTGCGGCTGACGCTGTGACGGATGCGCTCGCCGCCTTCCTAGGCGCAGGCGCGCGGGTCGGACCGGTCACAGGGGCGGCCGGCACGCGAAGCGGTGCCGAGGCGAGGGTTCGGGAGCCGCTGCGCGAGGTGCCGCCGCCGGGTCGGCAGCCGCGGACGGCCCTGATGGTCGATGAGGGTGAGCCCGGATCGCCGGGCGAAGTGCAGGCCGGTCACGCGCTCATAGAAGTAGCTCGCGTGGCGGTCATCCGACCACCGGCCGATCCCCCACGGACTGGTGCGGCCGCACCGGGGGCAGCGGTACTCATGCGGCAGATCGAGTGCGTGCTGGGCGTGAATGACAGTGAACGCTGCTCGGAAAGCATCGAGCAGGGCGCGGAACTCATCGCGGTGGACGATGAAGGTGCTGCCCCACACCGCTGTGCCCCAGCCGGAGCCGAAGGGGGTGGGCGGCGGTGTCGGGGGTGCGAGAACGGACGAGTCCGTCGTCCGCGGGGTCGGGAGCGGGGCTGCGGTCTCGCGCGACGCTTCGGACTCTCCAGCGGCGTCGTCAGACCACGCGGTGCGCACGGTGGCGAGCAGTTCGGACATGCCCGGATGGACCTCGTCCTGCCGCCGGATCCAGGCCCCCACCCGCGCGTGGGCGATCGGATGGGCCGAAGGGGCGAGCAGCCGGTCGCGCCGCAGCCATGGGGCGAGAGCGCTCAGCTCGCGCAGCCGCGGCCATGTGGGAAACCGTTCATCCCAGCGGGCGGGGAGCATCCCGACGTAGTCGGCACTGTCCGCGAGGGCATCGGCCCGCGGGGACAGCAGGAAGCGGCTCTCGGCGAGGTCGTTGCCCGCGAGGGCGGACGGCAGTTCGAGGTCGCGCAGGTCGACCGGTTCCAGCCAGGGATGACGCGGGAGAGCGGCGAGCCGGGCATCCTCATGCCCGAGGGCAACCGCGCGCAGCAGGGGCATACCCCCACCCTCGCCCCCCTCGCGCCAGAAGATGCCGAGTGGCCGGCCGGATTACCGGCCGGCCACCCTTGACATACGGTCGCGCACTCCCCGTGCGGTGACGTCGGCCCCATCTCCCCTACTCGCGGTGAGAAAGGCCCCATGATCGGCCCCCCGCCACCGCGCCCGGAGGGGCACCGTCCCGGTCGCGGCACCGCCCTGCTCGCGTCGCCGGAGGGTCAGTCGCGACCGGAGGCGATGATCGTGAGCAGCCGCAGGATCTCGAGGTAGAGCCAGACGAGGGTGACGAGCAGACCGAAGCCCATCCGCCACGACTCCCGCTCCGGCAGGCCCATCCGCACACCCTGCGCGATGGCCTCGAAGTCGAGCATGAGGGAGAAGGCCGCGAGCAGGACCCCGGCCACGCACAGGAGCAGGCCCCAGCCACCGACACCGTAGAAGCCCCAGCCGCCGCCGACCCCGAAGAGGGAGCCGACCAGGGAGGCCAGCCCGATGACGGCGTAGGCGATCATGGCGCCAATGAGGACCCGGACGAATTTGCCGGTGACCTTGATGATCTTGGTGCTGTAGAGGACCAGCATGACGGCGAAGGTCGTCATGGTCGCGAGGACCGCCTGCAGGACAAGCCCCTGATACTGATTCGCCAAGGCCAGCTGGTTGTAGGCCCAGCTGATGCCGCCGAGCATGAGGCCGGAGGTGACGGCGTAGCCGACGATGAGCGCCGGCGAGACCGCGCGCTTGAAGGCGTTGACCAGGCCCAGCACGAGCGTGGCGATCATGGCGCCGATGAGGACGATCATGCCGATGCCCGGGATCTGGACGAGGTTCCAGCCGACGACCGCCGACACCACGCACAGGGCGAAGATGATGCCGGTGCGGACGATGACGTCGTTGAGCGTCACCGCCGGGCCGCTGGGTCGAACCCCGAGGTCCTCGGTCTGGGGCGGCAGTCCCGCGCGGGAGGCGTCGGTGGCGACACCACCCGAGGCGGCGGCATAGGCCGAGCGGCCCTCGTCATAGGCGAACCCGGCACCGGAGCCGGACTTCGCCGCGCGGTCAATCCGGGACAGGATCGGATTGGCAGTCTGCATGGGAGTTCCTCCTTGAATCGGGTGCTGTCCCACGGTAACCCACCGCAACCCGTTGGTCATCCCAGGCACCGACCGGGCGCTGACCCGACCGCTCGACCCGATCGCCCGACCCGCCCGCCCGACCCGCTCACCCGACCCGCTCACCCGACCCGCCCGCCCGACCCGCCCGCCCGACCCGCCGGGATGGCGGCGTACCCCCGGAGGGAGTCGAACCCTCACTGTGCCGGGTTTAAGCCGGGTGTCTCTGCCATTGG
>CAZLHZ010000164.1:0-5397 GCA_964559285.1 uncultured Actinomycetes bacterium
GCGTCGTCCGGCAGCACCCGCCACCGGCACCGCGAGTGCTGGACGCTTCGGCAGCGCCCGCTCCCAGAATGCCGTCGGGACGAATGCGGATATCGCAGCAGAGAGCACCACACCGAGCACAAGGAAGGGCAGTGCCTGAACGATGATCGAGACGAAGATCGTGGCCCCGGCCTGCAGGGCCGGTTGGGTGAAGAGGCCGACCAGCCAGCGTTGGCCGATGACGAGCAGGACGAGGATCGCCGCGAGAATCTCCAGCGATCCGGGCCGATAGCCCTGGCCCTTCGCGGTCCCCGTGCTGCCCGAGGTCGTCATGACTGTGCACCGCCGTATCGACGATCACGCCGGGCGTAGATGTCGCAGGCACGCCACAGGGTGCGACGATCGACATCGGGCCACAGGGTGTCGAGGAACACCATTTCAGCGTACGCCGACTGCCAGAGCAGGAAGTTACTGGTCCGCTGCTCCCCCGAGGTCCTCAGGAACAGGTCGACATCCGGCATGTTCGGCTCATCGAGGTGCCGCGCGAGCATCCGCTCATCAACACTCGCTGGATCGATGCGACCTTCGGCAACCCCGCGCGCGATTGCCGCGGCCGCATCGGCGATTTCAGCTCGACCTCCGTAGTTGACGCACATCGTCAATGTGAGCACCCGATTGTCCTTGGTGAGACGCTCAGCATCCTCAAGCTCACTCACCACGCTTCGCCACAGCCGCCGATGACGACCAGCCCAGCGCACCCGCACGCCCATGTCGTGCATCTCATCGCGACGCCGGCGGATGACATCACGATTGAATCCCATGAGGAAGCGCACCTCCTCAGGTGAGCGCTTCCAGTTCTCCGTCGAGAAGGCGTACGCCGAGACCCATCCGATGCCAAGCTCAATCGCACCCTTCACCACGTCGAGAAGGGCTGCCTCGCCTGCTTCGTGACCTGCCGTGCGCGGCAGACCCTGCTGCCTGGCCCACCGGCCATTGCCATCCATAACGATCGCGACATGTCGGGGAACGAGATCACGCGGAATATCCGGTGGCTGCTCACCAGAGGGGTGCGGTGACGGCGGGACTACGGGACGGGCTCGCCCCATGTCACGCTCGTTCCACCAGGGGCAGCGAGCGAAGTGAACGCTCCAGATGCCACTGCAGATAGGCGGCCACCAGCCCGCTGCCCTCGCGCTGATGACGGGGGTCACTGGCGTCCGCTACCCGCCAATCGCCTGAGAGCAGCGCACCGAGCAGTACGAGTGTCTCGTTCGCCGGTGTGGCTGAGCCGGGTGCCCGACACGCGGCACACACGGAACCGCCGGAGGAGATCGAGAACGCGCGGTGGGGTCCTTCAGCACCGCACCGGGCGCAGTCCGCGAATGATGGTGCCCACCCAGCGACAGAGAGCGACCGCAGCAGGTAGGCATCAAGCACGAGTCCAGGAGCGTGCTCGGCGGAGACCAGCGAGCGCAGTCCGGCGACGAGGAGGAGATACTGCTGTGTGCTCGGCTCCCGCTCCTCGGGAGTGAGTCGCTCGGCCGTCTCCAGCATCGCCGTACCCGACGTCCAGTGGGCATAGTCCCCGGAGAGGGCTGCTCCATAGGAGGCGATCGACTCCACCTGGGTGACGGTGTCGAGGGATCGGCCCTCATAGAGCTGCACGTCGACGTGGCCGAAGGGCTCGAGGCGTGCCCCGATCCGGCTGGTCGTCTTACGCACCCCCTTGGCCACGGCTCTCACGCGGCCATGGGACCGGGTGAGCAGGGTGACGATGCGGTCCGCCTCGCCCAGTTTTTGAGCGCGCAGGACGACTGCCTCGTCACGGTAGTTAGGCACGCGCCCATTGTGCACACGATGGGGGCTGGCGCCGGTACCCTCGACCCGAAGGAGGCGTCATGTCTGAGTCGAACCCCGCCCCAGCGGACCGTGAACCCATCAACCAGGTGGCGAACTACGAACCGTCGGAGCACCCCCCGAGCCGGGAGGTGCAGATGGTGGCGTTTGACCCGCGCTGGCTCCGACGGGCGCGTGGCAGGCACTGACCGGCTTCCTGTTCCTCCTGCTTCTCGCATGGATTCTGGCGATCTCGTTCGAGCCGGTGGTCAAGGCCTTGGAGCGGAGGCGGATGAAGCGGGGCTTGGCCACGGGCCTCGTCATCGTCGCTCTCATCCTGCTCTCCGCAGCCTTCATCGGCATCTTCGGCGGCATCCTCGTCTCACAGGCGTCGACGCTCATCACCCAGATGCCGCAGTTCATCACCAACGTCGTCGACTGGATCAACAGCACCTTCAACACGACCTACGACCCGGCCAAGATCCTCGAGCAGCTGCAGATCACTCCAGCCAAGATCCAGGAATATGCCGGCTGGCTGGCCGGTGGACTCTTTGGATTCCTCAGCACGGTCACAGAGTTCATCTTTGCGGCACTGACCGTCGTCGTGTTCTCCTTCTACCTGTCGGCTGATGCTCCTCGGATCAAGCGCACCGTCGCCTCGTGGCTGCCGCCACGGCAGCAACTGATCTTCGTCAACGTCTGGGAGATCGCCGTGGTGAAGGCCGGCGGATTCGTCGTGTCAAAGGTGCTGCTGTCTGCACTGTCAGCTGTGGCCCACACCATTGTCTTCTGGATTATCGACATCCCGTTCTGGCTTCCGATGGGCATCTTCGCCGGCGTCGTGGGCCAGTTCATCCCGACCATCGGCACGTACATCGGCATCATCGTGCCGTGCCTCTTTGCCTTCTTCCAGGATCCCTGGGATGTGGTCTGGATCGTCGCTTTCGCCACCGTCTATCAGCAGGTGGAGAACTACGTCCTGACGCCGAAGATCGCCAAGAAGACGATGGACGTCCATGCCGGGGTGGCGTTGGCGGCAGTCTTCATCGGGGCAGCGTTCTTCGGTCCGATCGGTGCCATCATCGGCATCCCGCTCGTCGCGACCCTCATCGCGGTCATCGAGGCGTACGGTCAGCGGTACGACATCCACCCGGAGCTGATCGCCGAGGGCAAGCGCCTCGGCCTTGCGGTGACCTCCGATGAGATCGCCAGATCTCAGCAGACAGCCAAGGAGGGCGACAGCGACTCGCCACCGTCAAGCAACTGATGCGCGTGTCAGATGCGGATGATGTCCTGATGCACGAGGCGTCGTGACACGTCCGCATTGGCATTCGAGCGCCCGTCTGACCGCCAGCTTTCATACTGCTCGATGACGAGTCGGTAGCGTCCCGCGACGCGATTGCTCGGCACACTCATCCGACCGGTCCAGCGCGCCTGACCCTGGTTGTTGATCGACCCTTCCATCGCCATCCGGCGCGTCTCCCTCCAGCCGATACCGGAGCCGTCGGGATCAGCGGGCGATGACTCCTCGAGGATGAGCACGGCCGGACCCGGTCCGCCGCCCGCCTCGTTGGCTCCGTATGAGGGACCCTCGAGGGCGACCTCCGCAATGACTGTCGGTTTTGTCGGAGACCCAGGCACCTGCACGGTCGCGATGCGGTCAGGCTCCAGCTGCACGATGTCCAGAATCGTGATGGGCGACAGGCGGATACTCGCGGGCGCCTCCGCCTGATAGCGGGCCAGTGCCAGACGCAGGAATGGGCGGTACGCCGTTCCCTGGTCGATCGACAGGTCGACGAACCACAGGCCCCGGGTCTCGTCGTACCCCAGCGGCTTGCCGTCCGGGCCAGGGCGGCCAACGCGGTAGAGCGCAAGATCGACGGTCGCGCCGGATGCTTCGGCAATCGACACGCCGGTCGCAGTCCCGCTCTTGTTGGTGAACTGGGCGGCCGCTGGCCACGGAGCCGGCAGGGCTCCGCTGGAGTTCGTCGCGGGATCCTGACCCCAGCGCGTGGTGAGGTCATTGTGGATCGTGCCCGGATTGACCGGCCGGAGGACGACCGCGAGGTCCTCCTCAAGTCCTGATGTCCACCACGGTCGGCTCAGGTAGAGGCGCAGCCCACCGCTGTTCCGCCGACTCGTGACCTGAGGGGCCAGTGGAGTGGGTCGCTTCGGGTCATTCCACATGAAGGTCGGAAGCACCGAGACCACGAGTGGAGTCTCGGGTCGAGCGGCGGCACGCAGGATCAGGTCACGACTGCGTTCACCGTCGACAGCGGCGTCAGCAGAGGTGAGTGAGACCGGGGCTTCGATCCAGGACAGGGTCACCTTGGCGGGTGGTGCCGGGATGGGGTTGACCAGACCGCGGCGCCGCAGCGTACCCGCGTCGGCGTCCACGGTGAAGTTGACTCCCTCGGCCGCAGTGACGGTTGACCCTGACTTCGTCCACATGATCCGGACGCTCCCCGGCACGACCGGACGTGCCACCGCTCCCACGATCGGCATGTCACCACTGCCCGCGATGGCCACGGATCGCTGCTCACGGAAGAACTCGGCGAACCGCGAGGCGGCGACGGCGCGCATGGTCAACTGTCGACGTCGCAGGTCGGGCATCGGCACGCGCAGGCTGAGCGCGGTCTTCGCCTCCCCCATCCCGGGATCAGGATCAGGCACGTCCCGAATTCCAATAAGCCCGGCATCTGTCGACTCGAAGGTGGGATCCGCCGTTCCCGGGCCGCGGTCGACACCAGACAGCAGTCGACCCCGCACGCTGACGGAGGCTGTTGAGGGTCGGTCGACGCGGATGAATCCGTCGATCGTCGCCGCGGTGCTGCCGACCGGCCGCGAGAGTGTCCACGCATCGGCTGCGGCAAACCGCGGGGCACTCACCGGCCGGCGAGTGGCATGCACGATGGTGATCTCGCGATCGGGGGTCAGCTGCCACCACCGTCCGGATGCTGCATCCGTCTCGTCCGCGGGGGTGCCCACGCGACCCCAGAGGTCCATGAGCGACAGTTTCGCCTTCGCCAACGTGCTTGACAGGCGCAGGCGAGTCGAGCGTCCGGCCGGCATGTTGAGGGCGAAGCCGTCAACATCCGTGTTCGTCGATCCGGTGACCTCGGCATTGACCACGAGCTGCAGTGCCGAGAGCGCGGGCCAGGTGCCACCGTACGCCTTGCTCTGCTGGCCCGCGAAGTCATTGGCGGATGAGGGCCCTGCTCGCAGAAGCACTCCCACAGCCATGGGATCGGGCAGGTAGGAGATGGCATCCTCGCCGGAGTAGCTTGCGGATTCGCGCGCCGCGATATCGGCGTACATCCCAGGGCTGGGCTTCCCAGCAACGTCGAACGACCCGTGCTGTTCACAGAGCCACTCGCAGCCGCGCGGCGGTGCAAGCATTCGCCACGTGCGCTCACCCGGAGCCGGCGCCGCTCCACCGCCTTCACTGCGGACGACGAGGATGTCCGGTGATTCCGCCCAGGACAGGTCGGTGGTCGCATGCACCTCGGGTGAGGGGACCGGGTCGTGGCGTCGGTAGGTCACCGGCAGGGCGGCCGAGTACGCCGCTGTCGCCGAGTCGAT
>CAZLHZ010000165.1:0-5389 GCA_964559285.1 uncultured Actinomycetes bacterium
GCCGAGGAGGACCACCCCGATCGAGCGCGCAGCCGAGCCGGCCACGACGGTGATCGCTCCCAGCGCCCCCATGGCGTAACCCGCGGTGAGCGAGACCCGGCGACCGCGACCCAGCGCGATCCGCGCGAGCGGCAGAGCAAGGACCGCCGCTCCGACCACACCCGCCGTCTGCGCGAGTCCGGCGTAGGCCTCACTCCCGGTGACCGCGACTGCCACGAGGGATCCGGCGGGAACTGCCCCGGCGACCGCCAGACCGCTGAGCACCTGACCTGCGGAGAGTGCGCCCACCGTGCGGCGCTGCACACGCACGAGGTCAACCGTCGAAGAGCCTGCCGAGGACGTCATGCAGCGCGACGCTAGCGGAGCCAGCCGGGGACCTCGATCACCTCGCACACGGCGCGCCAGATGTCTTTGGTATCCAGTCCCGCTGCCACCGCCTGATCGACGGTGCGCCCACCGAGGCTGTGAAGCACGAAGTCCGACGACCACGACGTGGCGTACTGAGGTCCGAGGACGCTGTCGAGACGATGCCTCATGTCGGTCAGGCGCACACTGCATCGTAGGTCCGCGATCCGCTGCGCACCCGGCCGAGAGGTGGGCCTGCGTCTATGCTCAGCGCGTGCGCATCGCGAGCCGGACCGACTACGCCCTCAGGGCGGCGCTGGAGCTTGCGGCCGCATCCGGGGCGGCCCTCACCACGGAGGAGCTCGCCCGGCTGCAGGGAATCCCCGCCCGCTATCTCGGCAACATCCTCGCGGAGATGCGTCGGGCCGACGTCGTGAGCGCCAGACGGGGGCCGGAGGGTGGGTGGACCCTGGGGCGGCCAGCTTCGGCCATCTCGCTGGGCCAGGTCATCCGTGCGGTGGGCGGTGCTCTCGCCCAGGTGGGTGGCTCACGTCCGGAGAATCTGGAGTACGCCGGACCCGCGCAGCACCTCCAGGAGGTCTGGGTTGCCCTGCGCGCGGCGGAGCGCTCCATTCTCGATGCCGTGACCCTTGCGGATGTGGTGTCCAACCAACTGCCCTCGCGGGTGCAGGAGTTCGTCGACCTTCCCGATTCCTGGCACTGAGCACCGCCCCGTCCCGACGGGACGAGCGGCGCGCGACGGGACGAGCGGCGCGCGACGCGACACGCATACCACGTTGGGGACAGCGGTTTCTCCGTGTATTCTCCACTCTCACAAGTGACTTTATGGCGACGGTGGGGATGTCCACATCCCCACCGCGCATGTGCCCGTGAGGAGAACCCATGCTGGAGTGGATCGACCCTCGGTTGTCCGTTGGTGGCCTGATTGCCGGCATCATCGTCGGGCTCACCGGCATGGGTGGTGCCGCCCTGGTGACGCCGATGCTTCTGCTCTTCGGGGTTCCCGCGACATCGGCCGTGTCATCCGATGTGGTCGCCTCCGCGATCATGAAGCCCGTCGGGTCCTACGTCCACGTCCGCGCTCGCACGGTTCATTGGCGATTGGTCTGGTGGCTGTCCGCCGGCTCAGTGCCGGGTGTCCTTGTCGGCACCTGGATCTTCTCGCGCGTGGCTCAGCAAGGTGGCACCGCCGCGGAAGCGACCGTCAAGGTCTGGATCGGCATGGTCCTGCTCATCGCCGTCGCCACCATGGGAGTCCGCGCTCTCATCACGGCGCGCTCCACGCGGCGGACCGGCGTGATCGACCTCGTCGGCACGGAGACACCCGTGCGGATCGCCCCCACCGTCATTCTCGGGGCCCTCGTCGGCCTGCTCGTGGGACTGACCTCCGTGGGCTCCGGGTCACTCGTCGTGACGACCTTGCTGCTGCTCTACCCCATGCTGCAACCGAAGATCCTCGTCGGCACTGACATCACCCAGGCCGTGCCCATGCTCGTCGCCGGAGCCATTGCCCACGCCGGCATCGGGGACGTGGCCTGGGGGCTGACGGCGTCGCTGCTGATCGGGCAGATCCCCGGCGTCTGGATGGGAGCCCGACTCTCGTCACGCTATGACGGTCATGCGCTGCGCTGGCTGCTGATGGTGATTCTTGTGTCCACCGGCCTGCGACTGCTGGGCGTGAACGGGCTGGCTTGCGCGATCATCGCCATCCTCGGGGCCGCCGTCGTCGGCACGATCATGGTGCGCCAGCGCCTCGCCTCGCGGGCCGCGGCGGCCGCATCAGACTGAACCGGTCACCGGCACTGATCAGGCTGCGGCAGCCACCGTCGGCTGCGGATCGGTGGACTCCAACGAGGCGACCTCGTCGCTCACATCGCGCAGCAGCTGGGACATCGGAACCTGCATGGCCGCACAGATAGCGGCCAGCATCTCCGACGACGCCTCCTTCTCGCCACGCTCAACCTCTGAGATGTAGGCGTGGGACACCGAGGCTGCTGACCCGACCTGCTTCAGGGTCATCCCGCGGCCCAGTCGATGGCGGCGGAGTTCGCCTCCGAGGACTCGCCTCAGCACGATCACGTCGTCACCACCCGCTCACTCGCCCGATAGTGACCCTCACCGTACCTTCTCCCGTCCCCTCCTGCCCGCTTCAGGGGGCTCACGTCGGACCGATCTCCACCGCGAGCAGGTCAAGGGCCGCCCGCACGGTCTGTGCCCGGACGTCCGCACGGTTCCCACTGAGGTGCAGCGAGACGGTGCGATCTCCCCTCGGACCGACGACCGCGATGAAGACCGTCCCGGGCGGGTGCTCGTCCTGCGGTTGAGGTCCGGCAACTCCGGTAGTGGCCAGACCGTATGTGCTGCCAGCTCGACGGCGTACCCCCTCGGCCATCTGCCTCGCCACCTCGGCCTGGATGGGTCCCCCGGCGGCCAGCACCGCGGTATCGACATCGAGCAGCGTCGCCTTGAGCTCCGTGGCGTACGCCGTGACTCCGCATCGAAACACCGCTGATGATCCCGCCACGTCGGTCAGTGCCCCGCCGACGAGCCCTCCGGTCAGCGATTCAGCCACCGCCACCGTTTCGCCATGCGACGTCAGTCGGCTCACAATGTCGCGGGCCGCAGCATCGGTGTCAGGCGGACCCTGCCGGCCACTTGCGCGAACCCGCACCGCTCGGATCGCGTAGTCGACGGCGGTTCCGAGAGACAGGGCGACAGCCACCGACATGACGATGGTGCGCGCGATGGCGCTGCCGGGCTGCTGCGGGATGACGTACAGCATGATCGCGACAGTGAGGGCGAAGGTCTTGGCCTTTCCACCCCAGCTGGCCGGCATGACGTGGGCACGGATGATCCACAGTCGCAGGAGGGTGACCGCGACCTCGCGGGCGATGAGGATCCATGTGACCCACCACGGCAGCTCGCCAAGGAGGGACAGACCGACGAGAGCGACTCCGGTGAGGACCTTGTCCGCAATGGGATCCGCGATGGTGCCGAACCGGGTGATCTGTCCGCGCTGGCGGGCGAGGTGACCGTCCACGATGTCGGTGAGTGATGCGACGAGGAACACCACCGCGGCCCACGACCGCAGAACCGGGGACGTGCCGTGATCCTGAAGGAGCAGCACTGCGAAGACGGGGACCAGCAGGAGGCGCAGCGAGGTCAGCGCGTTGGGCAGGTTCACGCGTCTCCCCTCGTGCCTCCGGTCAGATCACCTCGGCGACCATATCGACCCCGTCCGTGGAGGTCACCGTCGCCACGACGAGCGAGCCGATCGGGATGTCGGGACGCACGTGCGTTCGCCCGTCCTCTGGACCCTGATGGCCAGCAGCCCCCTCGCCACGGTCCAGCACGAGAACCTCAATGCGCTCGCCCACCCGATGCTCGGCCCGGTCAACCACGAGGTCGTCCACCAGCGTCGCCACCCGCTCGACGCGACGCCGAACCTCGGCGGGAGGCAACGCATTGGCCAGATGCAGCGCCTCCGTGTCCTCCTCGGGTGAGTACCCGAACACGCCCACAGCATCGAGTTCGGCAGCGACGAGAAACTCCTCGAGCATCTCAAGATCCCGATCGGTTTCACCGGGGAAGCCGACGATGACATTGCTGCGAATGCCGGCGTGCGGGATCACCTGTCGGATGGATGCGATGAGGGCGAGGAAGTCATCGATTCCGCCGAAACGGCGCATCCTCCTCAGGACATCAGGGCTCGCGTGCTGGAAGGAGAGGTCGGCGTAGGGCGCAATGCCCGGTCCCGCCAGCGCCTCGATCAGGGACGGCCGCATCTCGGCTGGTTGAAGGTAGGAGACGCGCACCCGATCAATGCCGTCCACGGCACTCACCTGAGGGAGCAGCCGCTCGAGCGCCCGGATGTCACCGAGGTCCTTGCCGTAGCTCGTGGAGTTCTCGCTCACCAGCAGGACCTCACGCGCACCCTGTGCAGCCAGCCACGCCGCCTCCGCGAGAATCTCTTCCGGCGAGCGAGAGACGAATGCCCCACGAAAGCGCGGGATGGCGCAGAATGAGCAGCGCCGATCGCAGCCGGAGGCGATCTTCAGTGACGCCACGGGACCGGAGTCACGCCGTTGCCGGGTCGGCAACCAGGCATGACCCGGGAGGCTCAGGTCGCCGACGGCGGCGGGCCGCTGAACCGGAGAGATCGGCAGGAGGGTCCGTCGGTCACGGGGTGCATGTGCGGTGAGGGACTCGCCCGACAGCACCGCCCGAAGTCGCTCGGCGATGACCGGATAGTCGTCGAATCCAAGAACGGCGGCGGCCTCGGGCAGCTCAGCGGCGAGTTCAGCTCCGTAGCGTTCCGCCATGCACCCGACAGCCACCACACGGCCACCCGATGTGTCGGCAGCTTCCAGGATGACGTCGATGGAGTCCTTCCGAGCGGACTCGATGAATCCGCAGGTGTTGACGACGACGATGTCGCAGGGCTCTCCCTCATCGACGAGTTCGAACTCCGCATCAGCCAGCCGACCTGCCAACTCCTCGGAATCGACGTCGTTGCGCGCACACCCCAGACTGATGAGCGAGACGCGGGGCATGACTAGGCAGCGGCGTTGGACGTCGCGCCGGGCGCGAAGTCAAAACGGCGAACCTCGCCCTCGGTGGCCTGAACATCGAGGGGTACGCCGTTGACCGTGAGGTCCACGGCTCCGGCATTGCCCAGCACCACGCTCAGAGCCTGTGCCTCGTCGAACGACATGGAGTCGCCCGTCTTCATCAGGCCTTCGTAGAGCAGGGTGCCGTCCGCAGCGGACACACTGACCCAGCTCCGGGAGCCGGCGAGTCCCGTGGGAATCTGGGTGGAAGCCGGGAAAGATGCGGGCGCGCTGGTGCCCCGGGCGCGGCGGGGGGCCCTGGGGGCCTTCTGGGCCGGCCGCCTGTGGACGGAGGGGGCCTGGCAGCCGGAAGCGCCGGTGCGACGTATGTTTTTGAAGGAGGCGGGGGAGGAGAGTGCGGGGCCGGTCCTCCAGGTGGGGAGACGGACCTGGCTTCCGGCCGAGGCCGAGGA
>CAZLHZ010000166.1:0-5369 GCA_964559285.1 uncultured Actinomycetes bacterium
AGCCACCCGATGAGCGTGCCGACCGCGATCACAAGCACGACCGGGACGAACACGACCGACACTCGGTCGGCGAGACGCTGCACCGGTGCCTTGCCCGCCTGAGCCTCGCCCACGAGCCGTGCCATCTGGGCCAATTGCGTGTCGCTTCCAACGCGTGTGGCCCGCACGATGAGGCGACCCGAGATGGCAAGCGTGCCGCCGACCACGGAATCACCTACCACGACGTCGGTCGGGAGGGACTCACCGGTGAGCATGCTGGTGTCAAGACTGGAGAATCCCTCGACAACGACACCATCCGTCGCGATCTTCTCCCCGGGGCGAACGATGAAGTGATCACCCACCTGCAGATCGGTCACGGGGCGTGTCGTCTCGACGCCGTCACGCAGGAGTGTGACCTCCTTTGCTGCGAGGTCAAGCATCGACCGCAGGGCCGAGCCGGCCCGCACCTTTGCTCGCATCTCCAGATATCGGCCAAGCAGGATGAGCACGGTGACAGCAACAGCAACCTCGAAATAGAGGTGCGGCGCGTCCGATCCCGACATGGACATGCCGGCCATGCCGGCGTCGGTGAAGAAAAGGGCGTAGGTCGACCAGACGAATGCCGCCATCACTCCAATGCTGATGAGGGTGTCCATCGTGGTGGCACGGTGACGTAGGTTCACGAGTGCCGAACGATGGAAGGGCCATGCTCCCCAGGTGGCGACGGGGGCGGAGAGTGCGAAAACCAGCCACTGCCAGTTGCGGAACTCCAGCACCGGGATCATCGACAGCAGCACGACCGGGACAGACAGTACGACGCAGCCGATGAGTCGCTGCCGCAGCGACCCAAGGTCACCGGAGCGAGTCTCGTCGCGATCGCCGCCACCATTCTCAACCGCAGCACCTGCGACGGCGGGACGCACAACGCTCGCTGAGTAGCCCGTCGCCTCCACGGTCGCGATGAGATCAGCGTCGCTGATCTCGCCCCCGGCCTCGACCCGTGCCGTCTCAAGAGCCAGATTGACACTCGCGGTGACACCGGGGAGGCGGTTGAGCTTCTTCTCCACCCGTGCGGCACACGAGGCACAGGTCATCCCACCGATCACGAGGTCGACCGTGCGCACACCGGACTCGGTCATGAGGCGCCTCCTCTCCTGCGTGGCGGTCCCCATCGTGTCACGACGGGCCCGGTCGTCTCGGCGGTGGTGACCTCCCCATTCCGATGTGCGGAACGGCATCGGCATACGCCGAACCCGACGCCCCTAGGGTCACGCAGTGTGACCGTGCACGACCCCCACGCACGCCCGCGCGACGAGGAGACCGAGGTTCTCATCGTGGGAGCCGGGCCGGTGGGCCTGATGCTCGCGAACCTGCTCGGCCTCTATGGCCGCCGGGCGCTCGTGGTGGAGGCCCTGCCCACGCTCATCGACTATCCGCGCGCCGTCGGGATGGATGACGAGTCGCTGCGGCTCATCCAGACGGTGGGCCTGTCCGACCGGATCATTCCGCTCACCGGCCCGTCGCACATCATGCGTCTGGTGAATGCGCGCGGGAAGGTGCTCCTCTACAACGATCCGCAGGTGCATCCCTTCGGCTGGCCACGAAAGAATGCGTTCAATCAGCCGCTCGTGGATGCGGAGCTCGCGCGTGGCCTTGAGCGATTCCCTGGTGTCGGCATCAGATTCGGTCACACGGTTGACGAGGTCCATGAGGACGCCCACGGAGTCACCGCAGTCGCCCGGGTGATGAACCCGGATGGCACGACCGAGGTGCGCAGCATCCGAGCCCGCTACCTCGTCGGCTGTGAGGGTGGTCGCTCGGCGACACGCAAGCGCATGGGAGTGACCTTCGAGGGACTCTCTCCATCCACGCGCTGGCTCGTGGTGGACATCGCCAATGACCCGCTGGGCACACCGAATGTGTGGCTCGGCGCCGATCGACGTCGACCCTATGTGTCGATCGGCCTGCCGCAGGCGGTGCGACGGTTTGAGTTCCGACTCCGTGATGACGAGCCGGATGAGGTGGTGGAGGATCCTGCGTGGGTGAAGCGGATGCTTGCCGAGCATGTGCCGGATCCGACGGCCCTGCATGTCATTCGCGCCCACGTCTACACCCATCACGGTCGAGTGGCCGGAACTTGGCCTGCGGTGGACTGAACCCGGTTCTTGACATCCCTGCCGACCAGCTCTTCAACGCCGTGTTCACCGAGTTCTTCACGACCGGCGTCCTCACCCGCGGCACCGCCGAGCGCGCCGGGATCTCACGACGACGACCGGAGCAGCCCTGGGCTGTGGCCTCGTCAAGGTGAGTTCGGGCTGGGAGCAGCCGCCGCTAGGGTGGCGCCGACATCGTCCGGCATCCACGGGGCGATTCCCTGACTGAGGAGGACCCATGGTCATCGTGTCCGTGCTCTACCCGCTTCCCAGTGGCACGCGTTTTGATCTCGACTACTACATGAACTCCCACATCCCGCTGGTCGAGCGGCTGCTGAACCCGATGGGGCTGCGGCAGACCCGGGTCTTCCAGGCGGCCGCCACCCCGGGCTCGGAGTCCGAGTTCGGCATCATTGCGGAGCTCTTCTTCGACACCGGTGAGGAGCTGCACGCGGCGCTGGCGGCCCACGGAGCCGAGACGCAGGCGGATATCCCCAACTTCACCGACGCGAAGCCGATCATCTGGATGGGGCGCGTCCTCATCTAGCACCCCTCTGCCTGGCGGAGCGCATTCTGCGGGTGATGCTGTTGGACAGGGAAGTCAGCCTTTCGTCTCGCCATCGCTGTGGAGGGGCCGCTACCCTGCCGAGGGGAAACTGCCGCACTGATCGCGTCGGAGGTAGACGATGCTGCGCACGAAGTTGAGTTCACGGTCTGGACGACATGTGATGATCGGCGGGGCAGTTGCCGTCGTCCTGTCGGTGGCCGTGGGATTCGCCCCCGCGCAGGGCGCCACCTCTGTCCGTTCAGCGGCACCCTCGGCGTCCGGCTCCGCCTTCGCCGCTGCTCCCGCGGCAACGGCCCGATCAGCGCGCGACTCACACACCCGCTGCAGCCAGCCGTCAGGCGGAGCCGCCGACACGTGGGTCTTCCGCGGTCATGCGTTCCAGGCGATGACCAACCAGATCCCGCGCAACGTCACGATGAGCACCTACTCGGTAGCCAAGGGGATCACGACGCCGACGGCTCCGGCGGTCAATGTGGGACAGCGGACCCCCCGAATGGAGGGGATCGGTGTTCTCGACAGCAAGCGCATCATCGCGGGCTCGAGGTACAACACCGACAATTTCTTCAACGGCGCCACATTTGGGTGTCACACGCTGGCTCCATTCATCGTCGGACAAGGTCCTCTGGACGATCAGACAGTCCCGTCATGGAACTACGACGGCGAGGTGCAGACACGTGCCAACTCCGGGGGTGCGACCCCACGCTGGTGGGGTGTGGCGCGAGAGACCTACCGCGAGGGGCCTCAGGGCTGGTTCACCTGGACCTGTCGAGGTCCGGCGAGCGCGGGACCGCGCGCCTGGCAGCTGATCTCCAGCGGCAACGGCTTCCAGGACAGCAGGACGAGCCAGGCAGGCGGCATCGCCCCAGCCTGTCGTGACGACAACATGCGCGACTTCACCCTGACGACGCGCTATGCGATCTCCAACTATGGCAATCTTCAAAGCCGGTCCAGCTCGGGATATCCCCGGACGTGCTCGGTGGATGACAACCCGCTCGTTGGCTGCTGGCAGGAGGTCTATCCAACGTCATGGGCGCGGGCCTGGGCTTTCCAGTACCACGTCTACGCAGCAGCGATGCGCGCGGAACTTCGCTCTGACGCCCGCATTCGAGTTCCGGCGGAGTACGACGAGGACGGGATTGGCTTCACGCGGCATCTGTCCTGGCGCATTGTGGGCGCGGACATCACCGGGGCGTGGCCGCGTTTCACCGATGACTCGCGGGTCCGGCACAACTTTGCCGAGGTCCGGACGCCACTGGCACGGCAGGACTTCGCGAAGGTCTCGCCCTTCACCATTCCCGGTGGCGTCAACGCCCGCACGTTCACGCTCGCGGGCTACGGACGGCCCGAGGGTCGCTCGACCATGCGCTTCACTCTCGTGGCCGATACCGATGGCACCTGGGCGTGGCCGCTCAATGAGCAGGGTCGCGAACTACCGCGCCCGACGGTCAACATGACCTTGTCCTATCTGGTGAACAACTGGGATAACGGGTCGATGTGCTCGTCGTCCATGGGCAGCTCGGACAGCTTCTTCGCCAATGCGCAGCACTTCCGCGGGCGCCACTGCCTCACCGGCAGCGTGCCGACGTTGTGGCCCGTGCCCGATGACGAGAACCAGCGAGCGGCCAAGCAGATTGCGGAGTTCATCACCGACTCCGACGGCAATCGCGTCCGCAATAGGCCCGACACTGACATGCAGTCGACCGTCGTGCGCTCCTGCTGGAATGAGTCACAGCTGCGGGTGCAGGACCTCTCCCCGGATACCGCTCCCGTGGTGGGTGCGGACTACACCTGGGAGGTCCGCCTCACCGGACTCATCGACTCCTTCGGACCGTGCGGCTGACCCAGGTCGCGGGGGCCGGCCGGTCTCCCCGGTGGATCGTCGCCACAGCGACGTTGGCGGTGGGATGCCTGCTCGCCTCCGGGGCCGGACCTGATCCTGCGGCGGCACAGACGCGGACCCCTGCGGCGTCTGCCCACGACGCGCACGACTCCGGCTCCAGCGCACGCATCGCCGGGTGGGTCGTTCCTGGTCGACCGCTTCCCGCACTGGAGACGGCCGGACCGATTCCGACCGTGACCGGCAGCGGCCCCCGCGTGCCGACCCTGCCTCCGACGGTCGCCACCATCCCCGGCGGAGTCGCGCTCCACGGGCATCGGCCGTGGCTGCGGGCGACACGGCTGGAGGATGCGGGTGCACCGGTCCGCGTTGTCGCGCGGGCCTATGACGCGAGTGCCGGTCGCGGTGCCGAAGTCGCCGAGCGGGACACGGACTACGCGTGGCAGGGCGAGCTGGTCCGCGGCTGGGGTCGTCTGGACACCGAACTCACCCCCGGACATGGATACGTCGTATGGATCCGCGAGGTGGTTGGGGGCCGCTGGCAGTACCTCGGCCGTTTCGGGGTACGCGGCAGTGGTGACACCTCCGGACCGCAGGCGGAGGTCGGTGGCATGTCGGCAGATCTGGCGACCGGCGAACTCAGCTGGGGCTGGCAGTCGGAGGATCTCGCCGGGCCGGCCGAGGGAATCGGGGTGGCGCTGCTGTGGCAGGCCCGGCAACCCGCCGGTCCAGGACTGCCGCCCGGCTGGCGGCTCGCCGCAGCGACAGGATCAGCCTGGGCGAGCCTTGAGGAGCGGGGCAGCCGGGGTCGCGGGGCACCGACCCCGCAACC
>CAZLHZ010000167.1:0-5347 GCA_964559285.1 uncultured Actinomycetes bacterium
CTGTAAAATCTTCTGAGTTGCCACCCACCACTACCTTGCCACCCGCGGTCGTGCTGGTCTCAAGAACACTCATCCTTAGTCCCCCTCTTCCTAATCTCAGGGTTCCAGTAGGGCCTTTCCCTGCTGTTTGTTTGGACTCGGCAGGGGAACCGAAAAACACCGTTTGAAGCCGCGGAGGCGGATAAAAAGATTCGAAACGATAGGTGCCTGCCAACAATTGCCTTCTCTCCGTGGAACTCATCCCCCTCAGGCCCACATATTGCCTCGATTGTTCGCCCAACCATCGTCCCACTTCAGGGCTGGATTGATGGTCGTCTTCCCGATCCTCAATGATTAATTGCGCTTGGACGCCGCAAGTTAGGATTGTCGAAAGCAAAACCAGAAGGGGCCAATTCGTTATCGAAGATGCGAGATGGGGAATGGAAATCGGATGATCGCTTTTCTTCTTGGGTGATTGAACGCCGTCTCGCACCGAAGCAAACTGCTGTCCTCCAACTTTTTCTCAATGGTTTTAATGTGAATCTTTGATGTCGTCTTGTTTCCGTCACATGGCATTTCCGTGACAATCCGATTTGGTCTAATCATCCCAAAGGCCTTACCACCGTATCTTACTCCCTGCCCATGAATCGGTCCCGACCCGCCGGTTTTCGTTCCCATCCCTTGCCTTACCCCACTCGCAAATCCCCTGATTCGTTGCCTACGTCATCTTCCCTTCCCAAGAAAATCCAACCGTCCCGTCCGACCCATTTACCCGCCCACTTCAACTTCATTTTAATCTACTAACTCCCCACTGCCACCCTCCTTTAAGCCTGAACCTTCAACCTCCGTTCACATTCACCTTCACGTCCACGAATATCCCTACCTCCTATCTGCTAACTCCTATCTCCTGGAACGCCGTCTCTTGGCCAGAACGGCTGCCAACCCAAGAACCAACATGCTGGCACTGCTCGGCTCCGGAATCGCGGTGGCGGCGGTGTAGTTCAACTTCAGGCTGTTGCCATCCTGGGCGATGCTCCAAAACCCGGCGTTGATGGTATCGGCATCGCTCAGGGAGTTGGCGAAGCCCGCAGTGCTCAACAGAAACCGGTCAGTGCTAAAGGTTCCGGAGTCCCCGTAGGTGATCCCGCCTGCCGCGGTGGCGATGGCAAAGCTGTAGTTATTGTAGAGATCGAAGTTGTCAGCTGCACCCGCGCCGTTGGTGGAGGCTAGGAGGGAGACGATATCGATGAGGAACTTGCTGCCGCTGGAGGCATTGATGGTGAGGCCGCCGGAAACGTTCAGGAAGTCCCAGTTGCTTCCCTGTGAGCCGAGGAAGTCGTTGATTTCCCAGATATATTTGGCCCCGCCGGCCCAGGTCATGCTGCTGGCGGTCATGGTTCCCGGGCTATTTCCCGGGGAGAGAACGCCGCCAGAGGCAACGGCCAGGGCGGTCACACTCCCCGATCCACTGAGGACGGTGCCAGAACTCACGTTCACCCCACCGCCCAAGGTGTTATTCACGACAAGTTTCACGGAGTCGGCTGTGGTGATGGTGTCCGTAAAGCTTGAGCTATTACCATTAATTTTAAGAGTTCCGTTTCCGCCAAGGCTCACGCCGGTGGCAGATCCAGCACCCGAAGTGGCGCCCAAGCCCCCGGATAGGGTGGTGGTGTTACTGACATTTACCGCTAGTTGACCAGACGTCCCGGCGCCTCTGAAAAAGGACGACTGCCCCTGAAATTCCATGTCAGAACCAGCCAACGTGGCCGCACCGTTGGCACGACCTCCGAAGCTAATTCCATTGGTGATGCTCAAAGCTGTGGCGGCTTCAAGGGTTCCAAAGTTGTGCTGGATTGCTTGGGCTTGGGACCCCACCGAACTACTTTCAAGGACAACTTTGCCCCCATCGGTCATGGTGGTGCCGGTTGCCCCAATGCGAATCCCCCCCATGTTATTGGCGGCACCCAAGATCAGGGTGCCGGCACCGGTTTTGACAATGCGACCCGAGCCGCCTCCGTTGAAAAGCACCCCGTTCAGATCAAGAGTTCCCCCGCTGGCAACATTCAGTGCTTTGTCACCCGAGGTGAAAACCAAATCCGGATTAATGGAGGCGGTTCCGGAGGTAAGTCCACTTGCCGTCAGACCGCTGGCACTGATCGCCCCGGATCCGTTGACGGTGGCTGCCGAATTCACCGTCAAATTTCCAACTGACCGGGTTGATCCCTGGAGATTTAAGGTGCCGTTACTGGAAAGTGTCGTGGAGGTATTATTGACAATACCACTGACAGTCAGGGTGGTGCCCCCGGCGATATCAAGGATACCTGCGCCGGTTAGATCACGACCCGAGCCGAGGGTGACGTTCGACGTGGTCTTTAGCGTGCCATTATTGGCAACATCGTTTGCCGCAGCTCCCAAGGCACCATCAGATGCGATCTGCAGGGTTCCACCACCTATGGTTACCTGACCGGTAATGGTGTTGGCCCCAGATAAAATCAACGATCCAGCGCCCGATTTTGTGAGTCCAGCTGTTCCGTCTAGCGTGGAGTTTATTGTAACTGTTCCCGCCTCGGTGGTAAGGGCAGCAGTTCCCATGCGAACCGTCCCACTGCTAAGAGAAAAGCCGCCGGCCTTGAAGGTCAGCGACCCGGTTTCCACAGTCCCAGAGACGCCCACCTCTTCTCCTGTGCCGCTGAATTCCGTGGTGCTATCAGATGCATTGCTAAAATTTGCAGAAAATTTTCCAGCTGCGCCGTTTTGCCACGTCCCACCGGCTCCCGTGCCGATCCATCCATAGCTGCCAGCCGGGATGGAAAAAGAGCTGGAAAAAGACACGTTATCAATAGCTAAGGCATGGTCATTTCCGGCGTCATTATTGTCTATCCACCGGAGCCAAAGAGTGCTGCCGTTGGCCCAATTTAGGCCAGAAAGGGTACCGCCTCGGCCGGCAGTTTTTCCTGCAACATTTCCATCCACTGCGGCTCCACTGCCGGTATTAGCCGTAACAGGGGATGTGAAGTTGAAACCATTTCCCGCCTGCACCCACGAGGAAACCGAGGTGAAAGATGATCCGAATCCATATTCCATTACCATGGTTTGTGCGACAGGGGTTGCGGCGCCGCCGTCTCTCCACTGCTCACCATCATAGTTAATTGAAAACGAGTTGGCAGTGCCGCCGGTGTTATTTGCAAATGCAACAGCCATCCAACCAGCGACTGAACCAGAATTGGGACTACTAAAGTAAGCGCCCGAACCCAATCCCCCCAATGCTCGCTCGGTCGACCCTGTTGCCCCAAAACTGTAAAAGCCACCTGTATTCCCAGTCCCGGACCCGGTGTTATAAGCAGTGAGAGCTACCGGTGCGCTAGTCGGTTGCCTGAACAGATGCCAACCGGCGAGGGTTGAATTGTTTACCCAAGCATTGGCAGTGCCAGAACTAAGAAGAGAGTCAAAATTTTGAGAATAGTTGTACGAAGTGGTGCCAGTGCTGATTGAAATTTGGGAGAACGAGTTGGATGCTAAAAATACGAACAAGCTGACTGCCGGCAGGAATTTCTTGGTCATGATGTTGTCTCCTTTCATGTCTCTACCCGAAGCTGCAACAAAAAAAACGACATATGGGATTTTTCAGTGGATGAGTTACTGAAACACACCCTTTGGAACATCCAAAAGTCCAATAGCTTTTTGAAGCTATTTAAACCAATATTTGAACTATAAGATTTATATAAATAACTATGATTCATTATTTTATATTAGAGAAGCTGCTTATTATTATAGCCCTTGGAGATTATTCGCCGTTGTCCCTTTGGGTTGGCTTAAACGCGTTTTGTTCGCCTTGGTCCAAAACCGCCGCCTCCATCACCGTTTCCGACGCCGCCGTGCGCTTCGACCACTCTGCCATCCCCAGCGAGACAAACACCGCCAAAACCAACAGACCCCAGGTCACCGCCTGCTGATGGCGACTGACGCTTTCCCCATTCTTTTCCGAAATTCGCAATGTGTCCTCCCGCATGGGACGAAATAAACACCCGGTCCGCCCAAACTCCTAGTTACAAAATTGTGACAATCCAAAATGTCACATTACAGCCATTCCCCCACCTGCCCCCGGCAAGAGACCGATCAAACAACCGAAATGAGCAATTTTAAGCGTCGAGTCGTCTCATCCCGGTCAATCCGGCTCGCCGCCACGTCGAGGACAAAAGCCTCCAAGGCATCATCATCGATTTTTTTCTTCGGAAGCAGCCCGTTTTTTGAGAGGAAAACCAGGCAGGTCGCCAAGGCCACCCTTTTGTTGCCATCCACAAACGGATGATTCCGGCATAAATAAAAAAGATAGCAGGCCGCCACCTCGATCGGATCCTCGATCATCGGGTGACCCATCATCGTGGCCTGGGGAGCCGCCACCGCCGACTCGAGCAGGTTCTCGTCCCGAAGCCCCGGGGAACCCCCGTGCACCCGCAAAACCTGTTCGTGAAGCGACTTGACCGTGGCAACCGTCGGATAAATGAAATCTTTTTTCAAGAAAGCCGACGAAACACCTCACCGTAATCTTTCATGATCTCCTTCATCGCCTCCCGAGCCATTTCAGGCGTAATCACCGGCTTCTCCGGAGTTAAAACCACGGAGCCGCCCTGGTGAATGGTAACCTGCAACCGGTCACCCACCTTCAAATGGGCCATATCCATGAAGGCGGAATCAAAAATAATCCCCTGCGAATTGCCGATTTTGGTAACTGTCTTCGTCATAAGGTCATACTATGTTTTACATAGATTTTGTCAAACCCAAGACCCTTTTTTCTCGTATCCGATTTTATTTTAATCCTTCCACCTCATCCTCATCCCCAACCGCCTGCCTTTGGCGAGCAGTTAGGGGTCAGACGTTGTACGTGGAAGAGGCGGTGGTCCCACCCTGACCGGTCCAGTTGGTGTGAAAATATTCTCCGCGGGGTTTGTCCACCCGCTCGTAGGTGTGGGCCCCGAAGTAATCCCGCTGGGCCTGAAGCAGGTTGGCCGGCAACACCGCACTGCGGTAACTGTCGAAAAACGCCAGCGCCGTGCTGAACGCCGGCACGGGAATCCCCCGTTTGGCCGCCGCCGCCACGACATTCCTCCAACCCTTCTGGCACCGCTTCACCTCGCCACGGAAATAACCATCGAGGAGAAGATTGGTGAGCTTCGGGTTGGTGTCGAAGGCCTCCTTGATCTTGCCCAGGAAACGCGAACGGATGATGCAACCACCCCGCCACATCAGGGCGATGCCGCCGTAATTCAGGTTCCACTTGTACTCCTTCGCCGCCGCCCGCATCAGCATATAGCCCTGCGCATAGCTGATGATCTTCGAGGCGTAGAGCGCATCCCGGATGTCATTCAAA
>CAZLHZ010000168.1:0-2399 GCA_964559285.1 uncultured Actinomycetes bacterium
AAGTTCGCGATTGACCTCGATGCGCAGGGCCTGAAAGGTGCGCTTCGCCGGATTCCCACCTGTGCGCCGCGCCGCGGCGGGGATGGCATCGCGTACCAGGTCGGCGAGTCGAGCGCTGGAGGTCAGCGGGGAGCGTGCCCGCTCCGCCACGATGCGGTCCGCGATCCGACGGGCGAAGCGTTCCTCGCCGTAGACCGAGATGACCCGCGCCAGATCGGCGACACCATATGTATTCACCACATCTGCAGCCGTCGGCACCGGTTCGGTCGGATCCATCCGCATGTCCAGCGGCGCATCCTGCGCGTAGGCGAATCCGCGCTCCGCGACGTCCAGCTGCATGGAGGAGACCCCGAGATCCATGAGGATCGCGTCGACCGCGGACAGTCCGAGGCGGCTCAGCTCGCCGCGGATCTCGTCGTACACCACGTGACACAGGGTGATCCGGTCAGCGAAGGGAGCCAGTCGGCGGCTGGCTAGCGCCAGCGCCTGCGGATCACGATCGAGTCCGACGAGTCTGACGTGGGGAAAGGCCTCCAGCATCGCCTCGGCATGCCCGCCGAGCCCCAGCGTGGCATCGACGATGACCGCACCCGGCCGGGATACCGCCGGTGCCACGAGCGCCACGACCCGGTCGCACAGGACCGGGACGTGAACGGGATCGGGTGCGGCGGTCATGGGGCCTCGTGTCGTGGTGGTGAGCGGGAGGTGAGGGCGGGGCCCTGCCCCCAGGTCCCCGCCCGCGGTGCCTGGCGCCGGGGAAGTGCGTCAGGAGTCCGCGGGAAGGGGCCTCGCGGCAGGGACCATCAGAGAATTCCGGGGACCACCTCCTCGGACAGACCGGAGAAGGCGTCGTCCTGCCATGCCCCGCTGTCCCAGATCTCACAGGTCGTGCCATTGCCGACGACGACGACATCGCGGTCGAGGCCGGCGTAGTCGCGCAGCGGGCCGGGTACGGTGATGCGCCCCTGCTTGTCCGGGATCTCATCGAAGGCGCCGGAGAACAGCACGCGCTGGATGCCGCGGACGCGCGCATCGGAGCGTGAGGCCTCCGAGAGCCGTTCGGAGTACGCCGTGAAGGCAGCGGTCGGCCACACAATGATCGATCGGTCCTGGCCCTTGGTGAGGACGACTCCGGAAGCGAGTTCATCGCGGAACTTCGCGGGCAGGACCAGTCGGCCCTTCTCATCGAGGCGGGGCTCATGCGTTCCGAGGAACACGGCGCCACCTCCACTTCACTCCCCGAGCCCCTCCCCGGGGCTCCGTGATGCGCCACGATACTCCACTTCCCTCCACTTTTCGCCCTTGAGCACCACCAATCCCCACGGCGTGGTGGATGCGAACACCTGTTCGACCAGGGACCATTGACCTCGCTCGCATCGACTGCCACCCTCACGCCATGACGAGTCAGCGCGACCTCATTGACCCCGCGTCCCGCGAGCCGCTGGAGCAGTTGGTGGCCGCGTTCCCCGGCGGCTTCAACGCGATTCCCGACATCGTCGAGCGGCGGGCGGTGGTCTCCGGTCTCCTGGCCGCGATGGCGGCGAACCAGCCGCCGAATCCGCGCGTCACGACGCAGGACCGGATGGCCCCGGCCCCGATGGGGGCACCGGGGGGGCCCGTCCGCCGCTCCCGCCCCGTGGGGCGCGAGGGCGCGCGCCCCGCGGGCTTCTACATTCACGGTGGCGGCATGATCCTCGGCAGCATCGAGGCGGAAGCGACTCGCTCTGAACTGCTGTGCGAGAGCCTCGGTGCAGTCATCGTGTCCACGGACTATCGCAAGGCGCCGGAGCATCCGCATCCGGCGCAGGTCAACGACTGCTATGCCGCACTGCTCTGGACGGCCGCGCACGCCGCTGAGCTCGGCATCGATCCGCACCGCCTCGCGATCTACGGCCCCAGCGCCGGCGGCAACCTTGCCATCGCCACATCGATGAAGGTGCGCGACAGCGGCGGACCGGCCCTGCGACTGCTGATGGCGCCGTACCCCATGGTCGACCACACTCACTCCACCGTGTCGAATCAGCGCATCACCGACGTGGGCATCTGGGATCGCGCGGGCAACATCCAGGCATGGGGCTGGTTCCTGGCCGGTCAGGAACCAGATGCGTACGCCGCACCCCTGCACGCCCCCGATCTGTCCGGCCTGCCGCCGACATTCATTGACGTCGGCACGGTCGATCTCTTCCTCGATGAGGACATCGCGCTGGTGGCCCGTCTCATCGCGTCCGGCGTCCCGACCGAGTTTCACATCCATCCGGGGGCCTACCACGCATCCGAGGTCTTCGCGATGACCGCCGATCTCTCGCAACGGATCTGGAGCCTTCGCCTGGCTGCCCTCGGTCGAGCTCTGGCCTAAGCCGACGATCAGGCCGTCACCTCGCTACCATCGCGGCGTGATC
>CAZLHZ010000168.1:2409-4538 GCA_964559285.1 uncultured Actinomycetes bacterium
TCCGTCGCGTTCTCGCCCCAGCACTGGTCCTGGCCGGTCTGACGGTCCTGATCCCGGCGGCACCCGTCGCCGTCGCCGACCCTCAGATGGTCATCGGCGAGACGACGTTCACCGTGACGGCGCAGAGCCCCACGTCGGTGACATTCCGTCTCACTTTCAATCCGCCGATGTTCGGGCAGTGGCCACCGGGCATGTTCGAGCCGACGCTCACGAAGCTCACCGTGTGGTGCGAGACCGACCAGGGCGGGCTGCTCACCGCCTCAACCACCGCCGATGCACGACCATCCGACGGCCTGTCGACAACGGTCACCGGGCGGACCGCCTCGCAACCCCTGCGCTGTGATTCCCGGGGCTATTTCACCTTCCGCCTCGCCGCTGGCGCACCCTCGGGCTGGACGATCGGGACCGCGGTCGTCGGCAGTCCCACAGCGAGTGTCTACCCGCCTCGCATGACCCTGGACTCGACAACGTCGAGCAGCGCTACCGTCACGGTCGAGCGGTCCCCCAGTGACGCGACCCCGGCTGACTCGGCCGAGCTCCAGTGCACCCCCACTCCGGCCACGCTCGAGACCGTGTCCACCTCGGGGGCATTCGGAGCGATGACTCTCACCGGGCTCGTGCCGGGGGCGAGCTACGCCTGTCGCGGTCGAACACGCACCGCCGGAGGTGCCTACAGCGTGTGGCGCGACGGCCCGACCGTCACGGTGCCGGCTCCGTCAGCCAAGGCCCCGCCCCGCGTCACCTCGTCTCGCTCCTCCACCCACGTGCGGTTCGTCCTCTCGCTCAAGGAGCCGACCGGTGGCTGGGGTGTCGCGAAGCCGACCGTCATCGGCGCGGAGCGGGAGTGCTGGCTCGAGGGACGCTGGCTGCCGGATCGCGTCGACGGCGACACGGTCACCCTCACCGGCATCGTCACGTCGCCGCGAGGTGGACGTGCCCTCGTCAACTGCTACCAGCTCCGTCTCGTGCTGCGTGCGGCCGACGGGAGCACGGTCAAGACGGACTTCGCGACCTCGATCGCACCGGTCACGACCCGCGAACCCTACGAGGCGGGTGCGCCCAAGGTGCGCCAAGGCACGCGTGGGCGGGTGCTCCTCCAGGCGACGAAGTTCGGTGGACCGATCCGTGCTCGGTGCTGGCCCGCGACAACGCCGGACCCGCAGTCCCCGGATGAGCTCGCCGCGACGCTGCCGGATGTCTCCGGTGAGGCCTGGGATCACGGATCATCGGACCAGCGGGTCTTCACGCTCGCCACGGCGCCGAACACGGCCTACCGCTGCAGCTACTGGATCATCACCGACAACCTGCCGGACACGATGAGCCCGGTCGTGGCGATTCGCACCGGTCCGGCGGCCAGTGACTGGTCGGTCGCCGGATTCACCGCGGCCAACGGTGTCATCAATGTCGATATCAATGCCGTTCGCGGCAGCAACTCACTGCCCGACAGCGTGACCGTCACCTGTGCGCGCAGCGGACGAGCGGACGTGTCAAGTACCGGAACCATCCCGGCAGCCGGCGGGCGCACGACGATCTCCGTCCCCCGTCTCGATCCGAGTGCGGCGTACACCTGCTCGGCGGCAGCGCGTTGGACGACGTTCACGACCGATTCCGTGCCAGTGAGCCGTCAGTCGATCACTCCCGCCCCCTCGCGCACCGACACGCTCACGCTTACCCCGGTGAGCAGGGGACGACTTCAGGCAGCACTGTGGCCGCAGGACGGTGATCGGTGGCGGGTCGCCTGCTGGCCCGCCGCAAATCAGTCGGGTGATGTCGATCGACTCGACTCCCTTCCGCGCGGAGCCATCACGTCGGCCGCGACAACGGACCGCACGATCCGAGTCGACACGCAGCCGGGCACGACCTACCGATGTGGGGCATGGAAGACCTCCGGTGATGATGACTATCGGGACACCGCGCTCGTGACGGCGGTCACCGGGCCGCTGGCCTCGGGGCTCACCGTCACTGATATCAGCGGCGACGGAACCCTCGCGGTGCGCCTCACCTCCGCGGCCGGGTCCGACAATCTGCCGACCGAGGTCAAGGTCACCTGTCCCGACCGCTACCGAACCACGGACCGATGGTCGACACCGGTCGCCGGGCGA
The DNA here is from genome assembly GCA_964559285.1 of uncultured Actinomycetes bacterium. Taxonomy (GTDB): domain Bacteria; phylum Actinomycetota; class Actinomycetes; order S36-B12; family S36-B12; genus CAZLHZ01. The sequence goes on from CAZLHZ010000168.1 coordinate 4,512, forward strand.
TCGGATGAGGTGTCCTTCCCTGACCTG
>CAZLHZ010000168.1:4548-5342 GCA_964559285.1 uncultured Actinomycetes bacterium
CCTGTACCCCCTGTGGTCACGCAACCCCTACCTCACCTACACGTGCACCATCGTGCAGCTCGTCGGCAACGTCGAGGCATCTCGGCAGCAGATGACCCTGGCTCCGGCGCCGGAACCGATCCCCATCTACTTCGCCCCGACCTTCATCCGCAACACCGACAGCTCCATCAGCATCCGGCGGTGGACCCTCGCCGGGTGGGGTCGACACTCCGAAGGCGCACTCGTTGTCGATGCCGAGTGCTCCGTGATCACCGCCGACCGACGGGACACGGTGACGGCGCGCTCCTGGACCCCCGTGCGCGAGCGCTTCGGGTTGGCCTTCTCATGGAGTGCGATGGCGACCGCGTTCCCCTACGACCCCTATCGATGCCGGGCGCGGGTCATCGACACGTCCCTTCCTGTCTCCTCGCGAGGGTACGCCGGACCCTGGAGTGACGTGGTCGAACTCGCGGCCGTCTCACGACGCGCGGTCACGGTCGACAGCGCTGAGATCACGATCGCGCCCGGATCTGCCAAGGGTGCGCGCATCACGGTGCAGAACCCCAATGCCCTGGGTGCAACGTATGTCGATCACCTCGGCCAGGCCGTGTGCACACCGACAACAGGAGCGGCCATCGACACCGGGTGGGTGCCGATGACCCGGGTCCTCGATCAGTACACCTTCACCGGCTACCCCTTCACCGAGCGATTCCCTGCCACCGCCAAGGAGCGTCTCGCCATTGACGTTCCCGGGCTCACGGCCGGGGTGGCCTACTCCTGCAAGGTCCGATTGACCCGGCCCCGCGGCTACAGCA
>CAZLHZ010000169.1:0-5316 GCA_964559285.1 uncultured Actinomycetes bacterium
ATGGATCGTCAGGGTCGAGGTGGTGCCGGACCCCCCCTTGGGTGCGACAACAGCAAACGGTCCGTCCTTGTCGACCGCCACCTGCAGCAGGTCGGAGGCACCAACGGTGAGCGTCGAGTCCTGGACGAGCTGGGGTGAAGCGACGGTCATGTCGGCGACGTAGAGGGCACCGCCAAACTTCAGGCGCACGAGCAGCACGCTCGCACCGCCGATGGCATGTCCCCAGTGCAACTCGGGCACTCCGGAGATGCATCCCTCCGTGTCGAAGGGGATCTCCCGCCAAGTCGCCCCGAAGTCCGCGGACGCCGAAATGCGCAGGCACTCCCCGAAGCCTCCGGGAACGGCGGTTGCAACGGCCACCTCTCCGGCCACTCCGCTGGTCACCACCACCTCTCCGGTGTAGTGCGCTTCTCCGACGAGACCATGGTCCGGGTCCATGGCCTCGGTGGTCACCGGCGACCAGGACGTTCCGGCATCAGTGGTCCGCCACACTCCGGAGCCGTAGCCGCTCTGGGCATAGAACGTGTCGGGCGAACCAGAATCCGCCTCGAGCACCGCGTTGTAGGCAGGAAAGCCGTAGACCTCCTGCGGGGCGATCCCGCCGGCAAGAGTGAGGGTGACCGTCGTTGTTCCGGATCCAGCGATCACGCTTGAGGCAGTGACATAGCCGGGCGCCGAGACGCGCACGACGTCTCCCGAGTCCACGCCCGGCGCGATGAAGAGTCCATTGTCCCCGGTGGCCCCCGCCACGACAGGATCATGAACAACGGTGACCGATGCGTAAGCGATCGGGTCTCCGGTGCCATTGACGACTGCCACGGTGCGATCCGGCGACGCGTGAGCTGCTTGAGGGACGGCGACCAGGGCACCGGCCACGAGAACACCGGCCACGACCCCCTTCGCCCAAATGGAGAGCGACATGACCTGACAGTAGGAGACGGGAGCGATTGATGAAAGACCGTTTGCCGAGAGTTCAGAGAATCGTGATGTTCACCAATCGACTAGCGGTCATCCCCGAGGGCCGGGGTCGGCAGCGAGCCCGCGTTGTACTCCTGCAGCCGCCACGCGCTGGCCCCCGGACCGATCTGTCCCTCCGGCTTCTCCGTCAGCACCGTCCACGAGCAGTTGGACAGCACGCCGAGGGCCTCCCAGGTCAGCTCGGGCAGGCCGAGCATTCGCCCGATGCCGGCACGCGCCGCACCACCGTGAGTGACGACGACGAGCGTCGATTCATCCGGCAGCTCGTCCAAGGCGGCCATCACCGCCTCCGTCACGCGTGCCGCGACCTCCACGCGAGTCTCCCCTCCCCCTGCGCGCAGGTGCGGGTCCCAGGCCCAGCGCCGCAGGTCCTCGCCGTACGCCGAATCCAGGTCGGTCCAGACCAGCCCCTCCCAGATCCCGGCATCCGTCTCGCGCAGTCGGGGATCGACCGCCGGGACCAGACCCGTGACCTCCGCGAGTGCTTCTGCCGTCTGCACGGCGCGGGTGAGATCGGAGGTCACGATCGCCGTGGGTGTCAGCCCGGTCAGCAATCGCGCGGCCACGCGTGCCTGCTCGATTCCCACCTCATCAAGGGGGATATCGGTCTGGCCCTGGAATCGACGGGCGAGGTTCCACTCGGTGCGGCCGTGCCGCCAGAAGATGATGCGCCGACCGCTCACGCGGTCGTCCTCGTGACATCCTCCGGAAGGTCGATCACGGGACAGTCCTTCCAGAGCCGCTCCAAGGCGTAGTGGATGCGCTCCTCCGACAACTGCACGTGCACGACGATGTCGCCGTAGTCCAGGAGCACCCAGCGCCCCTCGCGCTCACCTTCACGACGCAGCGGCTTGCTGCCCATGCCCGACAGCCGCTCCTCGATGCCATCGACGACAGAGCGAACCTGGCGCTCATTGCCAGCGGAGCACAGCAGGAACACATCAGTGATGACGAGATGCTCGCTGACATCGATCGCGACAATGTCGCTGGCGAGCTTGTCCGCCGCCGCACCAGCAGCGGCGATCGCCGCAGCGACGGCATCGGGTGACGCGGTCACGAAACCTCCTGGGACAGAGCCATCGGGAGCCGGATGGCTCGATGCCTCACCCTCTCACAGGGCGTCAGCACCGAGTGTCACCCGCAGGTCGGCGATCGCGGCGAACGGCCGCGTGACGATGAGTGGGTCAACGCCGAGTGCGGTCCCGATCTCCGCCGCTCGATCACGCAGTTGGGGCACCCCGGGTGGCACGTCGATGACGGTGCGAGCCGGCAGCCGACCCCGATCAGAGGCCGCTCCATCGGCGATGACATCAACACCTGTATCGACGAGGGCATCCCTCGCCCGCGCTGCCAGATCAGGATTCGGAGTGCCCGTGCGCACGATCACCCGGATCGGGTCAGCGTCCCCCGCAGGGATAACCGCCTCGGGGAGCATCCGGCGCATGAGTGCGGCCGAACGCGCCAACCGCAGCGTGAAGATTCTCTGCGGAGACGGGCCGATGCCATCGACAGGCAGGTCCCGCGAACGCTGCTCACCGGTGCGCACCTCGGTGCGCGCCGCCTCGAGTCGCTCGATGAGCGCGTCGTTGGGGATCGTCGATCGTGCAAGGGATCCCAGACTGGTGAGAATCTGTCCCATGCGCACCGGATCCTCCGGCAGTGCCGCGATGACCTTCTCCAGCACATCCGAAAATCGCGCGATGCGCGCTGACTCTTTCTCATATGGACCGAGATACATCACGTAGTACGCCGCCTCGGGTCCGCTCAGGGTGCGCGCTCCCTCGGGGATGACCATGACGAACTCGCCCTTGTCATCGTTGATGAGCATCGGGCGCTTGACGACAACCGGAACGCCGTTCACCGAATCGACGAGGCCCGCGAATGCGAGCCGATCAAGGACGAATGACCCATCGATGCGTACGCCGGTGAGCGCGGAGATCGCGGCCAGCGCCGCCCGAGTGTCCGGGAGAACAGCGGCCTCGGACAGGGTCGTGGGACCGCTGGCGGGCACATCGAGCAGGAGCCCAGCGGGTGCGTAGACGAATTCAACCTGATCGCGTGCACCGCCGACACCGACGACGACACTGTTGGGGGCATCCGCCGGGCCGCGCACCTGCAGCAGGAGGGTGCGTTGGAGGGGCACCGGGGTCGGTGCCGGACTCGGTGCGGGTGAGGCACTCGATCCGGTCGGCGACGGCAGCGGGCTCGGGGACACGGTCGGGGTCGGTGACGGCAGCGGGACCGGGTCAGTAGGTCGTAGAGCCCACCAGCTGAACGCCGCCAGCGCGAGCGGCAGGGTCACGATGAGGGCAACGACCAGGGTCAGGCGACTGCGAGCCTGCGTCATCCGCGGTCCTCGGCGTACAGCCCGCGCTTGGTGATGTAACCCTCAACCCCCGCGGGGACGAGGTAGCGGATCGGTTCACCGGCAGCGACACGACGTCGACACTCACTTGAGGACAGATCGATGCCGGTGACCTCGACGAAGTGCACGGGTGCGTCCAGCCCGGGATCGCGCAGGTGATGACCGGGTCGGGTGACCGCGACGAGCGTGGCCAGTCGCAGGATCTCGTGCGGATCGCGCCAGGTGAGGATCTGGCCGACTGCATCGGCGCCGGTGATGAAGAAGAGCTCGACGTCCGGGCCGACGATGCGACGCAGATCAGCGAGAGTGTCGACGGTGTACGTCGGCCCCCGGCGGTCGATGTCCACGCGGCTGACCCAGAACCGCGGATCATCGGCGGTCGCCAGCACGGTCATGAGGTAGCGGTCCTCAGCGTCTGTCACCGAGCGGTCGGCCTTCTGCCAGGGCTCACCTGCCGGCACGAACACGACCTCGTCAAGAGCGAGCAGGCGCGCGACATCCGAGGCCACCACGAGGTGACCGACATGGATCGGATCGAAGGTGCCTCCCATGATGCCGAGGCGACGGGTACCGGGACGAAGAGTGCCCACGGGGGAGCGCACCGGAACGGAGGTCACCGAGGGCTCCGTCGTGGGTCAATCGCCTCCGTCCGTCGGATCAGCGACCGACCTTGAGCATGACCGTGATGACGAGCAGGAGCACAAGGGCGCCGAACGCGCCGACTCCGAACACCCAGACCGGCACCTCGGAGCCCTCGGCAGCCTCCGACAGCCGCACCGCGGCCGAGATCCCTGCGTTCACGTTCATCCTCCTGAGTCAGTGACTGCTGGCACCCTGATCCTGCCATGGGGATGCGCGCGAAACCGACCCTACTCCCGCACCTGCCCATCTCCGGTGACGACGAAGGTCGTGCTGGTGAGCTCGGCCAAGCCCATGGGGCCGCGGGCGTGCAGTTTCTGCGTGGAGATGCCGATCTCGGCGCCGAAGCCGAACTCACCGCCATCGGTGAAGCGGGTGGATGCATTGACCATGACCGCAGCAGCATCGACCCCGGCGATGAATCGGCGAGCCGCAGGCTGTGAGTCGGTGATGATCGCCTCGGTGTGGCCCGACGACCAGCGCCGGATATGTGCGAGAGCCGCCTCCAGCGAGTCGACGACACCGGCCGCCAGGTCGAGGCTGTAGTACTCCGCTGCCCAGTCGGCATCCGTGGCCGGGGCATGGGCCGTGCCTGCTGCAGCGGCGTAGGCGAGCATCTCGGGATCGCCATGGACGGTGACGCCTGCATCGCGCAGCGCCACCATGACCTTCGGCAGGAATGTCGCCGCGATATCGCGATGCACGAGCAGGGTTTCCGCTGCGTTGCACACACTCGGCCGCTGTGCCTTGGCGTTGACAGTGATGCGCACCGCCATGTCGATGTCTGCCTGCGCATCGACATAGACGTGACAGTTGCCGACACCTGTCTCGATGACCGGCACGGTTGACCCCTCCACCACACTGCGGATGAGCTCCGCACCGCCACGGGGAATGAGCACATCGACAAGCCCACGGGCGGTCATCAGGTGCGTGACCGTGTCATGTGTCGTGCCCGGCACGAGCTGGATCGCGTCCACCGGCAATCCGCACCCGACCAGCGCCTCACGCATGACCTCGACCAGCGCCACATTGCTGTCGTAGGCCGACGAGGATCCGCGCAGCAGTGCAGCGTTGCCACTCTTGAGGCACAGGCCCGCAGCATCCACGGTCACGTTGGGGCGGGCCTCGTAGATCATGCCGACAACGCCGAGCGGCACGCGCACCTGCCGGATCTGCAGGCCGTTCGGCACTAAATATCCACGCACGACCTCACCGACCGGGTCGGGCAGGTCGGCAACATCCCGCAGGGCCGCAGCGATCGCCGACAATCGCTGCGAGGTCAGCGTGAGTCGATCCACGAGACCCACCGAGGTGCCGTTGGCCAGCGCGCGCTC
>CAZLHZ010000170.1:0-5280 GCA_964559285.1 uncultured Actinomycetes bacterium
CCCACGCCGGCGGAGAACATCCTCGGCTTCCCGTTCCCCCCGCCGCCGACGGTGCAGACCGTCGTCTTCGGTTTCCACCTTGAACCGGTCTTCCTTCTGGCGAGTCTCATCGCGGCCGGGCTCTACTGCACCGGGTTCGCGCGCCTCACCGCTCGCGGGGATCGCTGGTCGGTCCTGCGACTCATCAGTTGGCTGAGCGGCATCGGTCTGGTCATCTGGGCCACCAACGCCGGTATCGCGGCCTACGGTCAGGTATCCGTCGGGATGCACATGATCCAGCACATGGTGCTGTCGATGGTGGCGCCGATGCTGCTCGTGCTCGGGGCGCCCTTCACTCTGGCCCTTCGGGCGCTCAAGCCCTCACCCGGCCCCTACCGTGGTCCACGCGAGTGGATCGTGTGGCTGCTCAACTCGCGCTACGCGAAGATCATCACGAACCCCCTCGTCGTCTTCCTCCTCTACGCCATCGGCCTCTACGCGCTCTACTTCACCCCGGCGTTTGCCTGGCTCATGGGCAATCACATCGGCCACCTGTGGATGCTCTTCCATGTGCTCGCCGTGGGCTATCTCTTTGCATGGATCATCATGGGTGCTGATCCGCTGCCCTACTCACTCCCGCACTGGGCTCGATTCGGACTGCTGCTGATCGCCATCGCGATCCACGCCTTCTTCGCCGTCGTCATCATGGGCGGCAGCACCCCGATCGGCGAGGAGTGGTACGCCCAGGTGCGACCCCCGTGGATCACCGATCCGGCTGAGGACTCACGGGTGAGCGGGCAGATCGCCTGGGGCGTGAGCGAGGTGCCGATGCTCTTCATGCTCGTCATGGTCGCGGTGCAGTGGGCGCGAGCGGATGATCGGGAGGCCCGACGCAAGGACCGGCAGGCGGACCGTGACGGTGACGCGGAGCTTGCGGCGTACAACGACTATCTGCAGCGACTCAATGATCGGAGCGGACGTTGACGATGCATCGCCGATTGGCGCTGGGTGGAATGGTCATCGCGGTTCTGGTCGCGGCCACTGGAGTCACACCGGCAGCCGCTCACCCGCAACCTGCGCGCGCGTCGATCACGGCACTCCTCGACGGCGTCCCGGGTGATCAGGTCATCATCGTGACCACGCAGCATCACCGGGCCTCGCACGGCAGCCTGCGTGCGCTGCAGCGCGGTGCTGACGGCACGTGGTCGGTGGTCGTTCCCACCGTGCACGCGTGGGTCGGTCGCGGTGGTATCGCACCGGGTGAGACACGACGGCAGGGCACCGGGACCACACCCAGCGGGACCTACCGCCTCCTGTGGTCCTTCGGGATTCAGCCCGACCCAGGTGCGCTCATGAGATATGTCCGGGTCGATGACTCCGATGTCTGGCCCTATGACCCGCGCGATCCGCAGACATACAACGTCTTCCAGCCTCGGGCAACGAGTGACAATCGCACCTGGCGTCATGGCTGGGCCGAGCCGCTGTCGAGCTACACGCGCAGTTACCGTCACGCGATCGTCCTCGACTACAACCTTCCCGAGGGTCCCATCACTCGCGGTACCGACGGGATCCGACGGACAGCTACCCCGGCACGACGTCACGCCGGTGGCGGCATCTTCCTGCACGCCACTGATGGCACGCCCACCTCCGGGTGCATCGCGGTCCGCGATCGCATCATGGTGGATCTGCTGCAGTGGCTTGATCCGGCTCAGCGGCCGGTCATCATCATTCGCACTCTTGACCCGAGCTGAGGTCGCTCAGCAGCGTCGCATCACTCATCGCGGGTCGCCCTGCGTGAACTTATTCAGAGGCGACGATCGGCCAGCACCGGGAACCGCTCCCGCCACTGCAGGACGCGCTCGATGTCGACCTGCGCGCGCAGGATCTCTTCACCACCACCGGCCTCTGCCAGCACCTCACCCGTGGCATCAACCACGACCGAGTGTCCACCCAGGACGGTGCCGGCGTGAGTGCCGACCTCATTGCACGCCATGACGACCATCTGGTTCTCGATTGCCCGAGCCCGCACGAGCGTTGACCAGTGCGAGATGCGCGGAGTCGGCCAGCCGGATCCCATGATGACCGCCACCGCACCGGCATCAACGAAGCGGCGATACAGCTCGGGGAAGCGCAGGTCGTAGCACGTCGCCAGCCCGGTCGGGCCCAGTGGCGTCTCGACGACCACCACCTCCTCACCGGCACTCATGAGTGTCGTCTCGCCACCGGTGAATCCGAAGAGATGGATCTTCCGGTACGTCGACACCAGGCGTCCATCAGGTGCGAAGAGCACGCTCGTGTTGAAGTGTCGGCCATCAGACACTCGCTCGGCGAACGAGCCGCCGTGCAGCCACACTCCGTGTGTCGCCGCAGCACGCGACATCAGGCCGACCAGAGGCCCGTCGATTGGCTCCGCGTTCGCGCGGGCGCCTTCCACATCGAACGCACCGACATGCCAGAGCTCCGGGAGAACGACAAGGTCGGCATCGCGGCTGGCCTCGGCCACAAACTCCATCGTGCGAGTGATGCGGTCGGGGATTGCTTCCGTCGCGGAGACGTCAAGCTGGATGAGGGAGACGCGCATGCGCCGCAGGCTACTCGCGCAGTTCGGCCCGGATGACCTTGCCCATCGCATTGCGCGGAACTTCATCGATGATTCGCCACCGACGCGGACGCTTGTAGGACGCGAGCGTGTCCACGAGCGAGTCCCCCACGGACTCGATGTCCGCCCAGGGCGCAAGGACGACGCAGGCTGTGACGACCTCGCCCCACTCCCGATCGGGCATGCCGATGACCGCCGCATCGATCACCCCGGGGAGGGCGAGCAGGGCATCCTCGACCTCGCGCGGATAGACGTTGTAGCCGCCGCTGATGATGAGCTCAGAGGTGCGACCCACGAGGGAGAGATAGCCGTCGGCTGAGAACTCGCCGACATCACCGGTGCGGAACCAGCCATCCGCGGTGAAGGCTGCCGCTGTCGCATCCGGTTGATCGAGGTAGCCGCTGAAGACATTCGCCCCGCGCACTTGAACCTCACCGTCCTCCGCCAGCCGCACCTGCACACCGGGCATCGGCAGGCCCACCGATCCAGCACGCCGCTCCCCATGCAGCGGGTTGCCCGCGAGCATGACCGTCTCCGTCATGCCGTAACGCTCCAGTGGCGGCTGCCCAGCATCAGCGCGGATCGCCTCGAACAGCGTCGGATCCAGGGGGGCACTGCCGGAGACGAGAAGGCGAAGGTGGCGCAATTGCGGCAGGACGGCCGCGTCAACAAGACGCGACCACATCGTCGGGACACCGAAGAGCATGGTGGCGCCAGTGCTCACGGCCACGATGTCGGCAGGATCAAAGCGAGGCAGCACCACCATTGACGCACCCGCGGTGAGCGTGCCGTTGACCGCGACTCCCAGCCCATGCATGTGGAACAGCGGAAGGGCGCAGATCAGTCGATCGTCCGCACTCCACTGCCATGCCTCGACCACCGATCGGGCACCCGCGAGGAGATTGCCGTGACTGAGCACGGCGCCCTTGGGCAGTCCCGTGGTGCCCGACGTGAAACCGATGAGCGCTGGATCGTCCTCGCCAGAGGAGTCGAGCACGACGTCATCCGCTCCATCACGGGCCGGGTCTGCCACACCGCGGCAGCCATCCAACGATGCAGGCACGCAGAGATCGGGCCTCGTGGTGAGGTCGGCGAGGCGAGCCGGGTCATCGATGATCGCGGCACGCGGTCGCGTCACGGACATGATGTGCTGCAGTTCCCGCCCCGTGTAGGCCGTGTTGGCCGGCACCACTGTTGCCCCCAGCCGCAGCAGGGCGACATAGGCGATCACCGTGTCCACCGAGGGCGCGCAGGACAGAAGGACTCGGCTGGACCGGACGACCCCGGAGGCGGCCAGTCGTCTCGCCGCATCGCCGGTCCGTGCCTGCAGATCCCCCCAGGTCAGCACCGCGCCCTCGGGGGTCAGCAGCACCGGATGATCCGCGCGCCGATCGACGCCCTCGAACCACGCTGAAGTCAACGTCATGTCGTCAGATTCCGCTCACACCTAGCCGAGCAGGAGAGCAGGTGCTGGGTCTTCGACGACACGCGCCACATCGGCAAGGAAGCGGCTCCCGAGGGATCCGTCGATCACCCGATGATCGAACGACAGCGCGAGAGTCATCACCGAACGCACCACGAGTGATCCGTCGACCACCCACGGCCGCTCGGCAACCCGCCCCATCGCGAGAATCGCTGACTCCCCGGGATTGAGGATCGGGGTGCCGCCATCGACACCGAACACACCGACATTGGTGATCGTGAACGTGCCGCCGGTGAGGTCAGCCGGGGCCAGACGACCGGCCCGTGCGCTCTCGGTCAGCATGGTCAGCTGCGTACTCAATGCTGGCAGAGATAGAGAGTGCGCATCCTTGACATTCGGCACCATGAGCCCGCGGGGCGTGTCCGCCGCGAAGCCGAGATTGATCCGGTCTGCAACGACGATGTCCGCTCCACCATCGGGCCGGTCCTCCCATCGCGCATTGATGCGCGGATGCCGGCGTACGCCGTGCACCACCGCTGACGCCACCAGGGTGAGCATCGTGGGTCGCGAGTTGGCGAAGGACGTGTGCTCCCGCATCGCCCGCACGAGTTCCACACTGCGTGTCACGTCGACATCCATCCAGATGGACACGTGGGGTGACGTGAAGGCCGAGGCCACCATGGCCGACGCCATCGCACGTTGCACACCACGCACCTCGATGCGCTCACCAACCAACGGTGTGACAGGGCCGGTCGTGGCGGAGGGACGCACTCGTGTGAGGTCATCGCGCGTGACCTCACCGCGCGAGCCGGTTGCCGTGACGGTCGCCAGATCGATGCCGAGCTCGCGGGCAAGCTTGCGCACGGGTGGTGCAGCCAGCGGACGTGACGGCGCACTGGGTGCCGCCGCGGATGAATGCGGAGTCGGCGGGGCAGGCGGAGTTATCGACGCAGGCGCCTCAGCAGCAGGACGCTGCAGTCGACGCCGGCGGGTGCTCGTGGAGTCCATCACGCCGTAACCGACAAGGACAGCTTCTCGTGCCGGGGGCGAGGGCGTCGTCACTGCACCGGTCGGGATCGCTCCGCCCTCGACAGCGATGCCGATGAGCGGACTGCCGACAGGAACCACCTGACCCGGGACCGCATGCAGAGCATGCACGGTTCCGGCATAGGGACTGGGCAGCTCGACCAGCGCCTTCGCTGTCTCCACCTCCACGACCATCTGATTGATCGACACGCTGTCGCCCACACTCACGAGCCAGCGCACCACCTCGGCCTCC